>JBNMOV010000212.1:0-8266 GCA_051275765.1 Maribacter sp.
ACCAACGTTAGTAGCAATTGCTTGATTTTCAGAAGCTATGAATCTTTAGCAATCCGAAAACCAATCTTGGATTCAAGAATTAATTCTCAGTATACAGACTGTTTTTAGTTTTTTTTCAGAAACTATTGCCATCCCATCATAGAATTTCTTTTGACCATCTTGATATTTTATTTCCGTTAATTCATTCCCTTTATGATCAATTAATCCTATTATATGATCAATATAAACCCATGCCACACTATCCTTGAAATCATTGGCATAATCTATAGGCACGATGATTTCTCCTTTTTTATTAATAAATCCCCTCTGATTATCCATTTTTACTTCCGCTAATCCTTCATGGAAATCATTGATATAATGATAGCTCGCTTCAATGATAATATCATCTCCATTTTTTAATCCCCAAAGAACGCCTTCTTCCTCTTGAAATGGAATTACATCTTGAGTATTAATAATAGAAAAAGAACAGATGAATAATAGTAGGAAGTGTATTTTCATATAGATGATTTAAACTATAGTAGGGGGTGTATATGGTTGCATTAAAACAAAAGAAGGGAGCAAATCAAAGATTTGCCCCCTTCCATATATCTAAATACTAAAGTCTAGTATCTAAAACCTAAGAATTACTTCTTATCATCCACTTCCTCAAATTCAACATCCTCCACATCTTCTTCAGCAGTATCATTGCTAGTCGTATCCTCAGCACCTGCGTTAGCATCAGCTTCTGGATTTGGATTCTCTTGCGTATTTTGGTACATATCTTGGCTAGCTTCTGTCCATGCATCCTGCATTTTCTTAGAAGCAGCTTCTACAGCGTCCATATCTTCTGCTGCGTGTGCCGCTTTCAATTCAGCCAAAGCTTCTTCGATTACGCCTTTCTTATCAGCAGGAACTTTATCGCCATATTCAGTCAATTGCTTTTCCGTTTGGAAAACCAATGAATCAGCAGCGTTCAATTTATCTACTTTTTCACGAGTCGCCTTATCAGCATCAGCATTTTCTTCAGCTTCAGCTCTCATCTTAGCGATTTCTTCCTTAGATAAACCAGTAGAAGCTTCGATACGAATCGTTTGCTCTTTTCCTGTTCCTTTATCCTTAGCAGATACATTCAACATACCATTGGCATCCATATCGAATATTACTTCGATTTGAGGAACACCTCTTGGAGCTGGTGGAATATCACTTAGTACGAAACGACCTACAGTACGATTATCTCTCGCCATTGGACGCTCACCTTGTAGAATGTGAATTTCTACAGAAGGTTGGTTCACAGAAGCAGTAGAATATACTTTCGTCTTCTTAGTTGGAATCGTAGCATTGGCATCAATCACTACATCATACACACCACCCATTGTTTCTATTCCCATAGAAAGTGGAGTTACATCCAAAAGGACAACATCTTTTACATCACCACTCAATACACCACCTTGGATAGCAGCACCAACTGCAACCACTTCATCAGGGTTTACAGAACGGTTAGGCTTTTTGCCAAAGAATTCTTCAACAGCCTGCTGTATTCTAGGAATACGAGTAGAACCACCTACTAAGATTACTTCGTCTATTTCAGATTTATTCAATCCTGCATCTTTCAATGCTTCTTGACAAGGCTTCAAAGTACGCTGTACCAAGTCGTGAGCTAATTGCTCAAACAAAGCACGAGACAACTTCAATACCAAGTGCTTAGGTACACCGCCTACAGCTGTGATATAAGGAAGGTTGATGTCTGCCATAGTACCAGCTGACAATTCAATCTTGGCCTTTTCAGCAGCATCCTTTAGACGCTGAAGTGCCATAGGATCTTTACGCAAATCCATGTTGTCAGACTTCATGAATTGCTCAGCCATCCAGTTGATCAATACCAAATCAAAATCATCTCCACCTAAGTGTGTATCTCCATTGGTAGATTTTACCTCGAAGATTCCATCACCTAATTCTAGGATGGATATATCGAATGTACCACCACCTAAATCATATACAGCGATAGTCTTATCTTCATCTTTCTTATCTAGACCATAAGCCAATGCCGCAGCAGTAGGCTCATTCACGATACGACTTACTTTCAATCCAGCGATTTCACCAGCTTCCTTAGTTGCTTGACGTTGTGAATCGTTGAAGTATGCAGGAACCGTAATAACTGCTTCCGTTACTTCTGTACCTAGATAATCTTCTGCTGTTTTCTTCATCTTCTGAAGTACCATAGCAGAAATCTCCTGTGGTGTATAAAGACGACCGTCAATATCAACACGAATCGTATCATTATCACCTTTTATCGCCTTATAAGAAGAACGTTGCACTTCATCAGCAATCTCACTATAGCGAGAGCCCATGAAACGCTTGATAGAGCTGATAGTCTTAGTAGGGTTAGTGATAGCCTGACGTTTGGCAGGATCACCAACTTTACGTTCGCCTCCATCTACGAAGGCTACAATTGAAGGAGTCGTTCTACGTCCTTCATCATTAGGGATTACTACAGGTTCGTTACCTTCCATTACAGCAACACAAGAGTTGGTAGTACCTAAGTCAATTCCGATGATTTTACCCATTATTATTATGTATTAAATTAGTTGTATAGATTTTTTTAATATGGAGATATTTTAGAGTTATTATACTACTTAAATATCTGCTTCACACTTTTAATTAGTCAATAGTTATGCCATACCAAAAAGAAGGTATTAAGACTGATTTTTTGTCGTATTGTATGTTCTTTTTGTCAGTTTTGATCTGTTTAGGCTGACATTTTGACGTAGTATGCAAAAGAGTCATAAAATTTAGCCCTATTCAAAATATTTCTAAATTGCTAAAGGGTATACTATCTACTTGTAAGATTTATAACAAAGTCATTACCTTTATATAGCGAAGTGATTTTCGTAAAATTAAATTTTAATTAACCGTTTTAAAATAAAATTATTACGAAAAAGAATTTGAAATTATTAGTAACTGTCCTTTTGTTGACTTTTACAGTATTCAGTGTATCTGCACAAGATGATGATAAGGCATTCCAAAAAGGAGATGTAATGCTTAGCATAGGAATAGGTGCAGGTGTTTATGGGAATAGTGTAAATGGATTAGGTTTTTCGATACCTGTTGTATTCAATGCCGATTTTGGTTTACATGGTTACGTCAGTGTTGGTGCATATGCTGGGTTTTGGAGAAGTAATGCTTTTAATACCAGATATAATTCTATACATATAGGGGCACGAGGAAGCTTCCATTTTTGGCAATTGATAGATGACAAAGTTGATGCAGATTTGATGGGAGATAAACTAGATATTTATGCGACTGTTTGGGTAGGATATAATCTTAGAAAATTTAGTAGTGCGAATATTAATGATAATAGAGTTCAAGTAGGTTCGCAAATAGGTGTAAGATACTTTATTAAGAAGAACTTTGGTTTTTTTGCTGAAGTAGGTGGTGCACCTACATCTTATTCTAATGTAGGGATTACGCTTAAATTTTAAGAAGATAGTTTTGTATTCGCCACCCCTTAGTCGAGTGAAATGAAGGATAAGAAAAGGTGTGCTCATAATATGGTCACGACTTTTTGTAAATTAGGAATCAAGTTAGAATTGAAAAAATAATTAAATTCTGCTTAACATATTTAGTAATTTGTTGTTGTAATGAGTAATCCGAATAGCAAATAGCTATTCGGATTATTCTTATCATAAGAAAAGATAACAATGCAAGACATAAAGACGTTAGGAGAACTTAGAAATACAGACTACCAAGCTAAAAGCATCAAAGAAGAATTAAGGGACAACCTTATTTTGAAATTGAAGAATAAAGAAAAGGTCTTTGAAGGTATTTTAGGTTTTGAGGATACAGTGATTCCAGATTTGGAACGTGCTATATTATCAAGGCACAATATTCTTTTACTAGGACTAAGAGGACAAGCCAAAACTCGTATAGCCAGATTGATGATACATCTTTTGGATGAATATATACCAGTAGTTGAGGGCAGTGAGCTGAATGATGACCCATTTCATCCGATTTCAAGAACAGCAAGAGATATTATCGCCAAACATGGAGATGATACGCCTATCACATGGATGCACAGATCTGAACGGTATGTAGAAAAATTAGCTACGCCAGATGTAAGTGTGGCAGATCTAGTAGGAGATGTAGATCCAATAAAAGCTGCTACACTCAAACTGCCTTATTCAGATGAAAGAACCATTCATTTTGGGTTGATACCTCGTTCTCACCGTTGCCTTTTTGTGATTAATGAATTACCAGACTTGCAACCAAGGATACAAGTATCCTTATTTAATATGCTACAGGAAGGAGATATGCAAATTAGAGGTTTCAAACTTCGCTTGCCATTAGATATATCTTTTCTCTTTACTGCCAATCCAGAAGATTACACCAATAGAGGAAGTATTATCACACCTTTAAAGGATAGAATCGAAAGCCAGATATTGACACATTATCCTAAAACATTGGATATAGGAAAAACGATAACAAGACAGGAAGCTAATCTAGCAGAAAGTCAAAAGAAGAGCATCCAAATTCCAGAGTTATTAGAAAATATATTGGAACGTATCGCTTTCCAAGCAAGAGAAAGTGAATACATTGATGAAAAAAGTGGTGTGTCTGCTCGTTTGACTATCGCTGGAATGGAAAATCTCGCCAGTACTGCTGAACGTCGTATGATCATCAATGGAGAAAAGAAAACCATAGCTAGAATCACTGATTTTTGGGGTGTGATTCCTGCCATAACAGGTAAGGTAGAATTAGTTTATGAAGGAGAGCAAGAAGGTCCTTATATGGTGGCACTCAAATTATTAGGAGAAGCCATTAAACAAGAATTTGATGAATATTTTCCTGATCCAGAAGTATTCATCAAGGACGGAGAAACAGATCCTTATGAAAACATTCGTGCTTGGTTTTCTAATGGAAAAAACGTAGAAATTCTGAATGATGATAGCCAAAAGGATTGGAAAGAATCCTTGAATAGGATTCCAGGGCTAGAAAGATTAGTGACTAAACACATCCAAGGAATGGATAAAAAAGATACTTTGAACTATATGGAATTAGTTCTTTTTGGGCTATCTGAATACAATGTTGTCAATAGGGATATTATCGATCAGAAATTTGAATTCAAGGATTTACTGGCAGATATGTTAGGCGAATTCTAGCACATTTTTTATTATGTTACTTCTTAAAAAACAGTTTTTTGAATTAAATTTCAAAAAACTGTTTTTTTATACATCGAAGTTGTTTAAGCTAAATACGTCTATAAAATTAAGACTTCTCATTCCTTTAGAATTTATCATACAAACTCCAAACATGGATTGGTATTACTTGAATTCGTTTCACTAAAGTTCTAAGAAACAATATTTTATCTCAGCATTTCTATATCTTAATATCTCGACATCTACTTAAAGTCCTCCACCAAATCTAGGAAAGACCACATTATTATAAATAGAACCAAAGGAGTAACTAATTCCAAAATTTCCCCAATAAGAATAACTGGTTGCTAATTCTCGTTGTTGAGTAAGGATGTCTTGTTCTGTTGCACCTCCTTTTTGCAAGGTAATTTGATCTCTTATCAATCCTACATTTCCAGACAAGTTAAGTTGTAAACCTTTTACAATTCTTACATTGATTCCAGAATATAGGCGTATGCTATACAGCCCTAAATCATGAAAATATTGTCTACTTGAAATGGATGCATCTATTGAGCCCCATTTTGATTGAGTTTCGTAAGCTATCTTCAATCGATGTTGTGCTAAATGTTCGTAAGTTTTATCATAGATCGTTGTATCTGCATATGAATTGAATCTATAGCCAGGCTGGTAAGAGAATCTAAGTTGTCGTTTGGTAGCTTCTTCGTAAGGGTATAAATTGTATTCTATCGCAGCAGATAAATCATTGGCTAATTTGATATTGCTATAAGAAGATGCAGATACATCATTAGATGCCCCTACGGACCAATGATCATTGATCGCTCTTATGGCATAAGTATAGAATCCATAACCGTTTGTTTCACTGATAAAAAATTCAGGATTCTCATTTACATCATAACCAATTATGTACTTGTCTCTATTCAGATCTCCACTGGCACTAAAGCTTATTTTCCACTTTTCAGTGACTTTACGTGCAGAAATATTGCCATAAAAATTTAAGCTACTTTGATTCGATTGACCATTAAACCAGCCATTCAATCCTATCTGGTAAATCCAATTATTCCATATGTCTTTTAGCTCTTCTGTTTCTTTATCTTTATCAGGCTCAGTAAAATTGATATCAATATTATCGAAAAATGGCGTTTGAGCAATGAAAGGTAATAATCCTGCTTTCATGTTTTTAGTCATGATTTTTCTTCGCTCATCTGCTGTACTTACTGCTTCTGTAGCATATACAATTTCATTTTGTTGTCCTTCATATTTTTGTTGTCCTTCAAATACTAAGGTGTATGCTCTACCACCACTTCCTGTAGCTTGGCTATTTACCCTTATGTAAACTTCTGCCACCTTGACATCTCTTACATAATTGACCATCGTGACATTATTCTTAATGTAATTTATATCACAATTGTAATCGCAATCGATAAAGATATTCAAGGCACTTTCTCTTAAATTGATAGTACTGTCCTGCTCTTGAGCAAAAAGAGTAGTGGAAAGAAAAGAAAGGACGATGCTAAAGAATATTAGCTGTTTCATAGTAGGAATGGTTTTAAAGGATGATTATTAATATCCTACTAAAGATAAGAGATAGAATGGAAACGTTGGATGGGTTATTTGTGTAAACAGTATTGTTTTACACAAATTTACATTTGATTACATTTGATTACTTTTGCCTAGGATTCCAAATAATCTCCTCAGCTCCCAAGTCCATCGCTATCTTACGTCCAAGCATAAATAGATAATCAGACAAACGATTTAAGTATTGGATGATGAGTTGATCTACTGGTTCTGTATAATGAAGTGCTACAGTATTTCTTTCTGCACGCCTACAAACACATCTGGCGATATGACAAAAAGAAACCACAGTATGTCCACCAGGCAAAATGAAATTCTTTAAGGCAGGTAATTTTTTATCCATTTCATCCATCGCATCTTCTAGTATGCTAATATCAGTTTCTTTGATATCTGGCGTGATCATATTCTTATCTGGATCAGAAGCTAGTGAAGAACCTAAGGCAAACAAGCGATCCTGTATTTCTTTGAGCAGTTCCTTTACTTTATCATCAGTCAGATTATCTCGTAAGAGTCCGATGTAGGAATTCAATTCATCCACAGTGCCATAAGCCTCTATTCTGACATGGTGTTTAGGCAATCGCTTTCCACCAAATAATCCAGTTTCGCCTTTATCGCCTGTTTTAGTATATATTTTAAAAGACATGGTTTTATATTATATCCGCATTTATCGTAGAGGCACAAATATATTGCGTCTTCTACTCCAATTTATCATCCCAATCTATTCCAATTGGTTTTGTTACGTTTGTAACATTGATTTCTCGGTTTTGTTGTTTTGTCTGGCAAGACGCAAAATATTATTTTTCTACAAAACCTTATTTTATTCCACTACATGATCCCCTCTCAAATATCTATGCGATGCATCATTAGCAGTAACGATATTTTCATTCTTTTTATCAGATTCAATCAATCCATCCCTCAATTTGATAATTCTGTGTGCATGAGCAGCGATATCTGGTTCATGAGTAACTAGGATTATAGTATTTCCTTGCTTATGGATATCCTCTAAAATCTGCATAATCTCAATAGAAGTTTTCGTATCGAGATTACCCGTAGGCTCATCTGCTAGGATAATGGACGGTTTATTGACCAATGCACGAGCAATGGCGACCCTTTGTCGCTGACCACCAGAAAGTTCATTAGGCTTATGTTCTACTCGATCACCCAATCCTACACTAGTCAGCACTTCATCAGCTCTATCCAGTCTTTTTCTTTTGCTAATTCCGGCATAGACTAGCGGAAGAGCTACATTTTCCAAAGAAGAATATCGAGGAAGAAGATTAAAGGTTTGGAATACAAAACCAATTTCTTTATTTCTTATCTCAGCTAGTTCAGAACCCGTCATCTCCTCTACTTTCTCATCATTCAGAAGATAGCGACCTTCTGAAGGAGAATCCAAACAACCTAAGAGATTCATTAAAGTAGATTTGCCAGAACCAGAAGGCCCCATCAATGCGACATATTCATTTTTATAAATATCTAACGTGATAGATTTAAGTGCATTGATTTCTTCGGAACCCATAATATAGGTCTTCCTTAGATTTTTAATAGAAATGATCGGTTTCATA
>JBNMOV010000213.1:0-8238 GCA_051275765.1 Maribacter sp.
CAATTGCAAAAAAGTAAATATCCAAAATGCCTGTCATGAAAAATCTTTATCAAGAAATCCAACTGCGTCTATCTGAAGTGGGCTGTATTCTAAAAGATGGCAACGCCATCAAACGGATCAATACCTTAAGTGGTTTGGTAAGTAGGATGATACGCAAAGGTAGCAGTCATCTTCCAGATATAGGTAGTGGATTGTATAAAAATATAGATGCGAACAGCAAAACGATAGCCGCCAAACGTTTCGTTGAAAACAAATAGACTGATTTTGAGAGCCATTATCTGCCTTATCTTATTCCTTTTTTACATGGAATATTGTTATGTTCCCGTTTTGGAGAAGGAATAGTATTAGTCATAGACGGCAGTCAGACAGGCAAGGACAATGTCCAAAGAAAATCATGGAGTTCTATAACCAACAATATTCCATCGAATGCCTTTTCAAAGGCATCAAATCCACCAGCTTCAACATCCATAAAACTAGGCTTAAAAAACTGGAGAGGTCTTTAATCTCATAATCATTTCGGCGGTTGCCTTTCTTCTGCTTACTGCCATCGCCATTAAATATGACGAACCCAAATAGATGAAAAAAGTCCAAAGAATCAGAAAAGACAGAAAAGTACTTTCTTTTTTCAGCTTTGCATACAGACTAATCCATTTTTTCATAGATACTGACGTAGGCTTTAATTTTTCTTTCCAATTTTCAAAGAACTGACTAATATTATTTATGTATGGTTTTAAAATTTTTGCATTGGAAAATGCTTACAATTCTTATGTTTATGGAAAAAATAAAGATTATTCCAATGCTCCATTATGGTATACTATTGTAGCTGAAAATCATTTGGATGAAAGCCTAGTTCGACCAATTATTGATTTATTTACAGATAGTGGATATTCTGATTGGGATTATTTGAATGAACAATTATCCTATGTTTTAGAATCCTTATGTAAGGAAGTCGGAATTATTGCGATAGATAAATTTATAGCTGCAATAGATCAATGTTTTGCGAATCCTGAAGATAGTGAGGATAGTGCCTTCATTTATTTGTTCAATGCCATTTATTATGCAGATCATGACAAGCATTTGCCTAAATATCTTAAATGGCTAGAAGATCCAAATATTCCTTGGCTAGATGCTTTGTTAGGACAGTTTGGAGAGTCTGAAATATATGCTGTAAAGCCTCAAATAGAAGAGCTAAAAGAATATTACACCAATAATCTGGATGCCTCGTACAAGAAAAAATACATTCTGCCAGAAATAGATTATAGCTTAAATTTATTGAAAGGAAAAGAAGAAAGAGGTAAGACATATTACGAAAATAGAAAAGATTGGAAAACCCATTATTCATCTACAAGTGTCACTAATATTTTCGCTAAATCTGAGCCTAAGAAACCTATTGTGAAAAAGAAAAAAAAAGGGAGGAATGAGCCTTGTCTTTGTGGAAGTGGAACGAAGTATAAGAAGTGTTGTTTGTAGGGCTTTTAGGTTTTGAAAAATAAGGATATAAAAGATAGTTCAAATTAGTAAATTAAAACAAGCTTCTTGCTCCTATAACAGTTCGCATTGTACCAAATCATTGCCTGATATGATTGAAATCATCAATTCTATCATTACTTCTCTTTAATTTTGTTTTAGTATTTATTCAAATGGAACATCATTATCATGAGAAAATATTGGAAATATATCATCATTGTTTTACTGACAGGATTCTTGCTATTTTATGTCCAATTGACATTTATGCAGTATAGTGAGCTGGCTTCTGACAGATTAGAATACAAGGAGAAACAATATCTTTTTGCGGATACCATTAGACTTTATTACGAATAATTGATTACAGCCAAATCGACCTTTTAAAAAACTATTCGTAATAAAGTCTATTACCCAAAATGTAAATCTAGGGGTGTATTATGCATTCATAGATTCATTGGTGGTAAAATACGATCCCCTTAGCCCTTATCATTTGGATGAATATCTTCTAGTTCATCGGAATGATTGGATTATAGATAGTCTGGAAGAAACAGATTATTATAGAAGAATGGATAAAAATGAATTTATCTATGACTTTAAAGCCTTGGATATTATCTATGAAAATGATACGATTTATATTTCGCTGGAAGAATATGCGGAAGTTTTTCGTAAAAAGCAGAAAAATATCCTTATAGATGTCAATATTCCAGAGTTCAAACTAAGAATCAAGGAAAAGGATAGCATCCTATATACATTTCCAATAAGAGTAGGGAGAAACGAAAAGAAATATCTCGCTATGGCAGGGCCATGTGGATTTAAAAACCAAACTAGGAAAGGGTAAGATCGTGAGGATTAATAAAAATGTACCTCTTGGCACAAAGGTCAATATTAGGTATGATTTGGAAATAGTAAACGAAGAGGGAGACACCATACAATTACCAGATATATACGACTGGAAAGATCGAATGCTAGATAATAAACTGGTGGCGTCATTAGTCATGTCTTCTTCTGTTAATCATTTTTGCTATTGTAGTTTTGAATAGTTTGAAAAGACTATTTCATACCAAATTGAATGTGAAAATTATGATTCAAATTAGTATTAGTCATAAAATGTGATGTTACAAAAATCCAATACGTATTCTAAATATGTATTGGATTTTTATACCTAATATCTGAAAGTACTAGCGAAATCTCTAATTAAATAAAGGCATTTCAGAATAGGATATAATAAAATTGTTGATTTTTATTGCATATGGATTAATTCATATATTATAGTATATTTACGAGGATAGACTGGATCTATAACCTCGAAACCATATCAGCATGCAACAGGGCTATTACCAATTTCCTACGGTATATAAGAATAAAATTGTTTTTGTAAGTGAAGATGATCTTTGGTCAGTATCTACCAAAGGAGGAAAAGCAACAAGGCTTACTGCCAATTTAAATATCATCAGCTATCCTCATTTTTCACCAGATGGAAAATGGATCGCTTTCATAGGAAAAGATGAAGGCAGCGAAGAAATTTATATGATTCCAGCAGAAGGAGGCATTCCAAAAAGGATGACTTTTATAGCTGGATTTAAATCCAATATTTGTTCTTGGTCTAACGATGGGAATCATATTTATTTTTCTTCCAGTTATCAAGAACCCTTCAAAAAAAATCAGACTTTATACCAAATTAATAAAAATGGAGGATTACCAGAAAAATTACATTTAGGACACGGGAAAAATATTTCTTATGGCACTAAAAATCGCTGCGTCATAGGGAGGAATACACAAGGAATAGAACGTTGGAAAAGATATAGAGGAGGAACATCTGGTGTATTATGGATTGATAATAAAGGCAAAGGAGAATTTAAAGAATGGGAAGGAATAAAAGGAAATTATGCCAGTCCGATGTGGATAGGAGAACGTATTTATTTTATTTCTGATCATGAAGGCATTGCTAATATTTATTCTATAAATAATAATGGAAAAGATATTCAACAACATACTGAGCATAAAGATTTTTTTTGTAAACAAGCTACAGCAGACGGAAAAACAATTGTTTACGCTGCTGGATCAGATATTTATCAATTAAATATCACCTCCAATAAGAATAAAAAAATAGATATAATATACCACAGTCCAAGGGTGCAATGCCAACGTAAATTTGTAGATGCTTCTAAATATCTACAAGGATATGACATTCATCCTAAGGGACATAGCCTTGTTATTAATACGAGAGGGAAGTCTTTTGAAACAGCAAATTGGGAAAAGATAGTACATAATATTCCTGCGAAAGATGGTGTTCGTCAACGACTCGTTCGTTATATGAGTGATGGTAAAAGTTTTTTATTAGTAACAGATGAAAATGGTAGCGAACAAATAGAAATACATCATAAAAAAAATAAAAAAATAACAAGATTAAAAAAATTAAATTATGGTAGAGCTAGGGATATTAAAATATCTCCAAATAATAAATATGCAGCTATTGCTAACCATAAAGCACAATTAATATTAATTAATTTAGAAAAATTTACTTCAAAAATAATAGATACATCTGCTGAAATTTTTATTGAAGGATTTAATTGGTCGAAGGATAGCCAGTGGATTTGTTATGGAAATAGATGTGAAAATCATAGAGGAAATATTTCTGTTTATTCCATTAAAAATAAAGTATCTACTATTATCACAGAAAATGATTTTAATGATCATCGTCCTGCATTTTCTCTTTGTGGAAATTATATTTATTTCTTATCCAATAGAATTTTTAATCCAGTTTATGACAGCGTTTATTTCGATTTGAATTTCCCTCGTTCAACTAAACCATTTTGTATTATTTTAAATAAAAATGCAGAAAATCCATTTTTAGCAAAACCCCTCACACCTGGCGAAGAAGAACCAGATGAGAGTAAAGAACAAAAAATAAATACAGTCGAAATAGATTTTGAAAACATTACTGAGCGAATTGTAGAAATGCCAGTAAAAGAAGGAATCTATGAAGATTTAACAGTGACAAGTAAATACATCATCACACTCAGTCAACCCATTCAAGGCTCATTAACCCGCAATATTTATAGTGATAATGTTGCACCAATAGGCGAACTGAAAATGTGGGATTTATTGATGTCAGAAGAAAAAAAAATTGCTAGGGGAGTAGGTGATTTTAAAATTTCTTCATCATCAGAAACCCTAGTATATAGTGCAGGAAAAAAACTAAGAGTACTAGCATTAAATCCAGAAATAAAGCTGAGTTGCGAGACAACTCCAAGTAGAAAAACAGGCTGGATAGATTTATCACATATCAGAGTTCCTGTCATGCCAAATAAGGAGTGGATACAGATTTTTGATGAAATGTGGCGAATGCAGCAAGAGAATTATTGGACAGAAGATATGTCTGGTATAGATTGGGATAAGATATATCAACGATACCGCCCTTTGGTCAATCGAATTGGTTCACGAGGAGAATTATCTACATTAGCATGGGAAATGCAAGGTGAATTAGGAACTTCACATGCCTATGAAATAGGTGGAGATTACAAAGCTGCACCTAATTATAGCATTGGCTTTCTAGGTTGTGATTTTACGTATGATACTAAAACCAAAGGCTACAAAATAACACATATCGTTAATGGTGATAATTGGCATCCTGAATACGCATCGCCTTTGAAACGTCCAGGTGCAAATATCGAAATAGGGGATACCATAATTGCTATTAATCATATATCATTAGATGAATCCCTTTCTCCTTATGAGGCATTAGTTAATCAAGCAGGAAACGAAGTTACACTGACGATTAAATCTGGTAAAAAAGAAAAAATCGTCAGAGTTAAAACACTTCACGACGAACAAAAACTACGCTATCGGGAATGGATAGAAAAAAATAGAAAATATGTTCATGAAAAAACAAATGGCAAAGTAGGTTACGTTCACCTCCCTAATATGGCTCCAGAAGGTTACTCAGAGTTTCATCGCTATTACGAGATGGAAGCACATCGAGGATCTTTGATCATAGATGTCCGTTTCAATGGAGGAGGGCATGTCTCTCAATTAATTTTGGAAAAACTGAATCGAAAAGTGCTAGGACTTAGAGAAGCCAGATGGCGAAAAAAGACCACTTATCATTATCCAGATCATTCCGTTTATGGACACATGGTTACATTGACGAATGAATATGCTGGCTCAGATGGAGATATTTTTTCACATTCGTTTAAGATGCTAGGTTTAGGAAAATTGATTGGCAGAAGGACATGGGGTGGAGTAGTAGGCATTTGGCCTCGTCATTTCCTCATAGATGGTTCACTGACGACTCAGCCAGAGTTTGCGAGTTGGTTCAATGATGTAGGTTATGGAGTAGAAAATTATGGTACGGATCCAGATATTTTTGTGGATATAGCACCACAGGATTATAAAGCAGGCATAGAGCCACAATTAGATAGAGCAATAGAAGAAATTAATGCAGAAATTAAAGATAAACCGGTGGTTTATCCTGATTTTGGAAAGCGACCAGATTTGTCTTTGCCTAGCTAAAATCTAAAGCAAATCGGAAACCTTTAGGATTTTGTTTTTACTCCCCCAACAAAGTAAAAGCAAAATACTTCAACATTTTTTCCACCTCATCAAAATTATCATCCTTTACTGTTACATCAGTTAATCTAGGAAGATGTTGAGCGAAGTAAATATGGTTGTTCGCCATTTCAAAAAGATTACTAGCCAAAGTATGAGGATAAGGAAACTCAGGCTTGATTTCAAGAATCACATTGGCTACCTTTCCACACAACCTCTTATAGTTAATAAAGAAACCATCTGTATTTTCTTTGTCCACTTCTTTCGTGTGATACGCCTTAGTTCCTTCAGCTATGATAAGTCGATGCAATATATTTTCATTGACATAATCTATGGATGGATTATCCTTAGAAGCATAAACTAACGTATCAATAATGATTTTTAATCTCTTTCTAGGATCATCTATATTCATCACATGAATGTCGATGAGATAACTGACCCATTCCCAATACCAAGAAACTAGATAGATGAGTAAAAAGTGCTTATTCTCGAAATAACGATAGACAGAAGCCTCCGTAGAAGCCATCGCCTTGGCTAACTTCTTAAAATTAAAAGCCTCGAAGCCAATCTCATCAATAAGGATAATGCTCTCCCTAATGATCTTTTTCCCTAGGGTAGTCTCCTGTGGATCCCTTAAGTATAACTTAGCATTGAGGCTGATTTTGATACCTATAGCCATAAATAGTAACTCTTTTTTTTACAAAAGTACAGAATCTTTCAAAATAGTTAAACATTTTTTTAAAATAGTTGTATGATTATATGTAATAGTATTACTATTATTCGCAATAGTTTCTATATTTGTGCCGCATGATATAAGTTATTTATCATGATAGCACAAATTTGTCAAAACATGATCAGGATAGTTGATTAGACTCCTAAAAGTTTAGCCAGAATATTTGTTGCCTGATCTTAAAATTGAACTAAAATGAGTCCAAGTCCAGAAAAAGATGGTTATTTCAGTAATTTGAAGTATGATGCACCAGCATCTATTATTGTATTTTTAGTAGCGGTACCCTTATGTTTAGGAATTGCTTTAGCATCAGGAGCACCTTTATTCTCAGGTATTATAGCAGGTATTGTAGGAGGTATTATAGCAGGTGTATTTAGTGGTTCTCAATTAGGCGTTAGTGGACCAGCAGCAGGTTTGGCAGTCATCGTCTTGACAGCTATCCAAGAATTAGGAGCATTTGAAATATTCTTGATGGCTGTAGTCATTGGTGGTGTATTCCAAATGTTATTAGGCTTTGCTAAGGCAGGGATCATTGGATACTACTTCCCCTCCTCAGTTATTAAAGGAATGCTCTCAGGTATTGGAATCATCATTATCCTCAAACAAATTCCTCATGCTGTGGGCTATGATAAGGATTATGAAGGAAGTTTGGCGTTTAATCAGCCAGATGGTCATAATACATTCTCAGAGCTTTTCTATATGCTTGAAGCCATGAGTACAGGAGCGATTATCATTACAGCTATTTCAATGCTGATACTGATTCTTTGGGAGCAACCTTTCATGAAGAAAATCAAATTATTCCAAATTATCCAAGGTCCTTTACTCGTCGTAGGTCTAGGTATAACATTGAACCTTATTTTTCAAAGCATGTCAGGATTGGCATTGACAGGAGAACAAGTAGTGAAAATTCCAGTACCAGAATCCATTGGTGGATTTATTAATCAATTCACATTGCCAGACTTTGCTAGTATCAGCAATCCAGCCGTTTGGATTACAGGTGTTACTATAGCTATAGTTGCAAGTTTGGAAACCTTATTATGCTTAGAAGCAACAGATAAGATGGATCCTTTCAAGCGAGTGACTCCTGCTAATCAAGAATTAAAAGCACAAGGAATTGCAAATATTGTTTCTGGATTAATCGGAGGTTTGCCTATCACACAGGTAATCGTTAGAAGTTCTACCAATATCCAATCTGGAGGAAGAACTAAGGTGTCTGCTATTCTTCATGGTATTATCATGTTGGTTTGTGCAATGGCCATTCCATTTTTATTGAATTTGATTCCTTTGGCAAGTTTGGCAGCGATTCTTTTCTTAGTAGGATATAAATTGTCAAAGCCAGCCTTATTTAAGCAGATGTATAAGCTAGGACAGTCGCATTTCGTACCATTTATGGTAACCATTTTAGGAATCGTATTTACAGATTTATTGATGGGAATCGGGATGGGATTGGCAGTGGCAATCTTCTATGTATTGTTTAATAATTACAAAAAACCATT
>JBNMOV010000214.1:0-8174 GCA_051275765.1 Maribacter sp.
GATCGGGTGTCTTACTCATTTTCTTTCCATTCGCCAAAAGCATATCTCCATGCATCCAATATTTGACATGAGAACTCCCATCATTACATGCACCACAGTTTTGAGCTATTTCATTTTCATGATGAGGGAATTTCAAATCCTCTCCTCCTCCATGAATATCAAATTCCTTTCCTAGATACTTGGTACTCATTGCTGAACATTCCAAATGCCAGCCAGGAAGACCTACGCCCCAAGGAGAATCCCATTTTTGCAATGTATTCTCTTCTGCTTTAATCCAAATTGCAAAATCTGCAGGATGTCTTTTATCACTTTGGTTTTTCAGTTCTCTAGACTCCGCTAGCATATCATCCAGATTTCTTCCAGATAATTGTCCATAGACATCTTTTTCCTCTGCGAATTTCGCCGTATTGAAATATACAGATCCATTCACTTCATAGCCGTAGCCATTAGCGAGAATGTCTTGGATCATCTTGATTTGTTCTGTGATATGTCCAGTAGCACGAGGCTCTATATCAGGAGGCAAGTTATTGAATAGGTCCATCATTTGATGGAAACCCACTGTATATTTATGAGCCACTTCCATAGGTTCTAGTTGAAGAGCTTTGGCTGTCTTTGCCATTTTATCTTCTGCTCCTATGTCAGCATCGCCCACAAGGTGTCCAGCGTCTGTGATGTTTCTCACATAACGCACTTTATATCCCTTGTAAATTAGGTATCTATATACAATATCAAAACTAGTGAAAGAGCGGCAATTACCTAAATGGACATCACTGTAAACGGTTGGTCCACATAGATACAAACCCACCAAATCGGGATTGATAGGTACGAACTCTTCTTTCTTTTTTGATAAACTATTATAGATATACAAGGGCTTCATTCAATTGACATTTTGATAGCTAACAAAAGTAAGTCACTTTTTCGTGAAATGCTACTTAGTAGATATAGAGATTTTTAGATAAAGAGATTTTCATCTAAAAATCATACCTCAATATAGAAACCTACCTAATTAAGAAGCTTCTTAACTTATTTTTATCATAGACATTAGAACATTATATTTAATGTAACGTAGTTATCATTAAAACAATTCAGTGTCTAGTCACAAAAATACATTTGTTAACTTAACTACTTATTGCCCGTGGTTAATGACAATTGAAAACCCGCCTTGTGTCCTGATTGCTGCTGAAGGTTTAGAAAACGCTTACTTTTCTACTTCCTGTGATTTTTTCTCTTCTTCTAAAAAAGTCCTGACAATTTTTGTCACACCTCCTATATTATCGTAATTAATATGATAGTAGATGAATTTGCCCTCTCTTTTGGTAGAAACGATGCCTGCATTACGTAAAATACGCAGGTGTTGAGAAGTAATAGATTGCTCTAGTTTTAGCGTGTTGTAAATCTTGTTTACATTGATATTGTCATTGTCATCTATAAACTGCAAAATTTGCATTCTTAAAGGATGACATAATGCTCTCAATATCTCGGTAGATACACGGAGTTGTCCGTTATCTATTTTTGATTTAGTATTTCCCATCTAAGTAAAGTGTTGTTTAGTCACAGCAGAATACACAATTCTAACAGAATTCTGTCTATTCTTCAAATACAAAAGCCAAAAAATGCCAAAACTTCGAAAGTTAGGGCATTTTTTGGCTCTATATTAAAAAAATATCTACTTTGACCGTCACATTTTACTGCGCTAACTCCTCAATAAGTTTTGAGATTTGGTTAATGCGATCATGGTCCAAAGAGTAATAAATAAACTTACCATCACGATTCGTAACGACTACACCTGCTTTTCTTAAAATAGCCAAGTGTTGTGACGCTACTGATTGTTCCAAACGGAGTTTGATGTAAATTTCTGTCACTGTCATTCTAGGTGTTTCTTCTAGAAGATCAATGATAGATTGTCTCAATTTGTGGTTTACTGCTCTGAGTACTAGTACTGCTCTTCTCAATTCTGAATAATCTAGTTCTACTGCTCTATTTCCACGATCCAAAACTACCGTTTCGTTCTTTTGCTTTCTCATTAGTATTTAAAATTTTAGCGTTTAATTAAAAATTCGTTTAGTGTAACGTATATAAATTTTCAATAACTGTGCCAACAAATATTCTTTAGATTGAATATGTAAAAAATGTAACTTAAACCTCCATGAGTATGAGCCTCTTTTCCATTAAACTATTTACTAATAGAAAAGATGCCTCGCTACAATCTTTTCCTAGGTTTAGTTATAAAAGGAGACTTCACATAAAGGGGGGTGGAGTATGCTATGTCTTCAAATATAGCATTTTTGAAAGAATCATATGAAAAATAAACCATATTTTTTGCGGAACAAGCAGTATTTTCAACGATAGCAAAAGGAGAATCGATAATCCCAGGTACTTTAAACGCTCCATTTCCACAAAAAACGATAGCTTGTGAAACCGCAAAAGAATCTTCAAATGACTGCTCATCCAATATTTTTGCTTGTATAGGCATTTTTTCTTCTAACTGTATATTATATAGAGCACAATAGACTTCCATCCGTCTAGCGTCTATCATAGGGCAATAGAGAGTTTTTTCGTCATCATTTCTTAGCGACCTCGCTCCATACGCCAATGACTGGAGTGTATTCACAGTAATCAATGGTTTATCAGCCGCATAACAGAGCCCTTTAGCAGTAGAATAGCCAATCCTAAGTCCTGTGTAAGAACCTGGGCCAGAACTGACGGCTATCGCATCCAATTCGTTAATCTTTAAGCCAGTTTCTCTTAATGCTTCTTCTATAAAGGAGGTTAGCTTGGAAGCATGACTGTTTTGCTCACTTGCTTCAATAGAAGAGATAATTTTGCCTTCTTTTCCTATTGTTACAGAGCAAACTGATGTGGATGTTTCGATGTTGAGTATAATTGCCAATGTAGTAAGTAGATTTCGAGATATTAAGATATTAAGATATCGAGATAAAAGACTGATTAATAAAAATCATTATTAAATTACTTTTGCTCAATTACTTAAATATATTTTTAAGACGGCAATTTAGTGATTTTATCCTATCTAAAATATAAATTGGCGTAGCAAAATGATTTGCTACGCCAATTATTAATTATATGATTGCTGATAATTTTACTTTAACAAGCTCTCATATTTTGTAGGATTATTAATCATCTTAACGGCTTCCTTGATTTCTGGATCATTCTTTAAACTGATACCAATTTGTCCTTTTTGATAGTAGTAACGACCTACTATTTCTCTTTCGATATGATGCGTAATTTCGCTTTGATACTTCTTTAAGTCATTTTTCTTACTTTGAAGAATCTTATCTTTTATTGCTTTGATATCTCCCTGTACGATATCGTAATAGCCATCTTCATTAGCTTTTTCCTTCAGATCATTCAACATCTTTTCTGTATCTGTATCGAAACTAAAGGATTCCTGTGCTACAAAATTCATAAAACCAGAAAAGTCATTGAATTTATATTCTTCAGGCTTCGCCAATGTTTCATGTTTCAATGAATAGTCAGTAGCATATTTAAATACTAAATGTTCTTTAGCTAATCCTTTCAATACATTACTGAACTTAGCATCTTTCAATACTACATCTGGTTTCACACCTCCACCATCATATACTTTTCTACCATTGATAGTTTTAAATACATTACGTTCAGTATCAGGAACATCTACAGGTTCTCCATTTTTATAACTTACTGCTTGGATACATCTTCCACTAGGAATGTAGTATTTAGCTGTAGTCAATTTTACTTTGGAATTATAACCTACATCTTTTGTATTTTGTACTAGACCTTTTCCATAAGATCGCTGCCCCATTAATACTCCCCTATCCAAATCCTGTATCACTCCAGATACGATCTCTGATGCAGAGGCAGAATTATTATCAATCAGTACGACTAGGTTAAGTTCTTCATCTACAGGAGCATTCAATGTACGGAAACTGCGATCCCAATCTTTTACTCTAGAGCGAGTTACCACAACTTCTTCTCCTTTTGGAATAAATACATTACAAACATTAATCGCTTCTCTTAGCAATCCACCACCGTTTCCTCTCAAATCAAGAATAATACCTTTAATACCTGGATTTTCTTTTTTCAATTCTCTTACCGCATTTGCTACGTTCTTACCTGCATCTTGTGTAAAAGTAGTCAATGTAGCATAACCTACATTATCACTTACCATTCCGAAATAAGGTACATTAGGTACTTTTACTTCTTCTCTAGTAAGACTCGCTTTTATTTCTTTATCAGAGCCTGGTCTTTTTGCTACGATTTCAACTACAGAACCTGGAGAACCTCTTAGAACATCTGTGATGTCATCAGGAGATTTGCCTTCTGTGGATTTGCCATCTACAGAAATAATCTGATCGCCCACTTTCAATCCGCCCTTATCTGCTGGCAAACCTTCGTGAGAAAAAGTAATGGTAATCTTACCGCCTACTTCTTTTGTATTGGCACCTATTCCTCCGTATTTACCATCTATCATATACCTGAATCCTTCTATTTCAGATTCAGAAATATAATTGGTATAAGGATCTAGTGATTCCAACATGGCATCAACTCCTGTCCTCATGAGTTTGGCAGGTTCTACTTCATCTACATAATAGGTATTTATTTCCTTATATAGATTGGTAAATATTTCTATGTTTTTTGCGATTTCAAAATATTTACTGTGATTATCCGTAACAAAGGATATTCCTGCAAATCCGATTATTGCAATTATTAGTACGAGTGAGAATCTCTTAATCTTTTTCATATTTCATTAATGCTGTAAAAAATAGAATGTCTTATTCTAATAGACAGGTTATAGGATAATTAGGTTGCTACTATTAATATGCAATAATAATGCCTTTCTCCTAAGATAAGGGAGATTTAATAGAAATGCTAAATTTATAACTTTTCCATAACGATTATTCATCATGTATTATTCTGTTATCTCATTCGAAACGTAGTCTTCCTTGTTTGAAAAAGCAAAGCAAAGATAAAGAATACGAGCTTTGTTTTCTTTACTCTGCTTTACATTGCTATTTTTACGCATCGTAAATTAGATAGTTAGATTTAAAGATGCTTAGATATTAAGACAAAAAGCATGAATTAATCTGAGTTACGGATAAATCCGCAAAGACAATAATTGATTTTGTCCCATTATTTATCATAATTATAATTTTTATGTCAGATCAAAAGACGTTATTTTTATTAGATGGTCATGCTTTGGTTTATAGAGCTCATTATGCTTTAATCAAACGTCCTTTGATTAATTCTAAAGGCTTAAATACTTCTGCTATCATGGGCTTCACTCGTACGCTTTGGGAAATCATATCCAAGCAAAAGCCAACTCATTTAGCAGTTTCTTTTGATGTATCTGACTCTACTGTATTCAGAAAGGAAATGTTTCCTGAATATAAAGCCAATAGAAATCCACAACCAGAGGATATCACCACAGCCTTTCCTTACATCAAACAAATCGTACGAGGACTGAATATTCCTATTTACGAAATGCCTGGTTTTGAGGCGGATGATGTGATCGGAACGATTGCAAAAAGAGCAGAAAAAGAAGGTTTCAAAGTTTACATGATGACTCCTGATAAAGATTATGCTCAGTTAGTGAGTAATAATGTATTTATGTATAAACCTGCTCGTTTTGGAAATGATGTGGAAATTTTAGGAGAAAAGGAAGTATTAGAAAAGTGGAGAATAAAACGAGTAGATCAAGTTATTGATGTATTAGGACTTCAAGGAGATGCTGTAGATAATATCCCTGGAATCCCTGGAATAGGAGCAAAAACTGCTGTCAAATTATTAGCTAAATATGATACGATAGAAGGACTGATAGAACACAGTCATGAGTTAAAAGGAAAGCAAAAAGAGAATGTAGAAAATTTCGCAGAGCAAGGATTACTTTCTAAAAAACTAGCTACGATTGATCTTAATGTACCTGTTAAATATAATGCTGAAGATTGTAGAATATCTGAATTCAATAAACCTGAATTAACTGAAGTATTCAAGAATTTAGAATTCCGTACGCTTGCTAATCAAATACTAGGTACAACTACATCAACTAATACTACTGGAGCAAAAACAGATCAATCCAATAAACCTACTGCGGGAATGCAAGGCAGTCTTTTTGGAAATATTCCTGCGACTGGTCCTGTTTTTCCAGATACGAAAGAAAACATCGTTGCTACTAAGGATATTTCTAATGTAAAACATGATTACAAGATCATTGAAACAGAAGAAGAACAAAAAGAATTAGCTGCACTTTTAGCAAAAGAACCTATCCTCTGTTTTGATACAGAAACAACAGGGTTGGATGCTAATAATGCAGAATTAGTTGGTTTAGCTTTTTCAATAAAAGAATATGAGGCATATTATGTGCCTGTTCCTGCTGACCAAGTAGAAGCACAAAAGATCGTCGATATTTTCAAAGCAGTCATAGAAGATGAGAACATTATTAAGATAGGTCAGAATATCAAATACGATTATCTTATCCTAAAATGGTATGGCATATCTCTCAAAGGAAAAATCTTTGATACGATGCTAGCTCACTATTTATTAGAGCCAGAATTGAGGCATAATCTGAATTATCTTTCTCAATCTTATTTGGATTATTCTCCAGTTCCTATTGAAACGCTTATTGGAAAAAGAGGTAAGAATCAGCTTTCTATGAGAGATGTTTCTATGGATAAAATAAAGGAATATGCTGGAGAGGATGCAGATCTTACTTTGCAATTAAAGAATAAGCTGGAGAAAGAAATAAAGAAGGAAGGAATGGAAGAACTGTATTGGAATACAGAAGCTCCATTAGTAGATGTCTTGGTGGAAATTGAATATAATGGAATCAGAGTAGATGCTGAATTTTTGGCCATATATTCTATTGAATTAGGAGAAAAATTAGCTATCAATGAAAAAGCCATTCATGAAAAAGCAGGATTGAAATTCAATATTGCATCGCCAAAGCAAGTAGGAGAAGTACTGTTTACTCACTTGAAAATTCCTTATCGTTGGAGAAAGACCAAATCTGGACAATTCTCTACGAATGAGGAAAAACTGAGCGAAATGGCTCTAGATCATCCTATCGTTGCGGATATATTAAGGCATAGAGGCTTAGCCAAACTTAAGTCAACTTACGTCGATGCTCTTCCAAAATTAATTAATCCAAAAACAGGAAGAGTTCATTCTTCGTTTAGTCAAGCATTGACTTCTACAGGAAGATTGAGTTCCAAAGATCCTAATCTACAAAACATCCCTATTCGTACGCCAGAAGGTAGAAAAGTACGTGAAGCATTTACGCCAAAAGATGAAAACCACTTACTTTTAGCAGCAGATTATTCACAAATAGAATTGAGATTAATCGCAGAAATCAGTGGAGATGAAGCGATGTTAGAAGCATTCCAAAAAGGACATGATATTCACCAAGCTACTGCTGCTAAAGTTTATGAAGTGCCTTTAGAGGAAGTAACTCCAGATCAAAGACGAAATGCTAAAACAGTCAATTTCTCTATTATTTATGGAGCTGGGGCAACTAATCTTTCGAAGCAATTAGGCATAAAAAGAACGGAAGCTAGTGAGCTTATCGCTAATTATTTCAAGCAATATCAAGGCTTGAAGAATTATATGGATAATCAAATAGAATCGGCTAGAGAAAAAGGTTATGTCGAGACCCTTTTAGGAAGAAGAAGATATTTAAGAGATATTAATTCTAAGAATGGCATGATCAGAAGTCATGCAGAAAGAAATGCGATCAATACGCCAATACAAGGAACTGCCGCAGATATGATCAAGATGGCGATGATTAGTATTCATAAGGCATTCAAGGATAATAATTTCAAGTCCAAGATGATTTTACAAGTGCATGATGAATTGGTTTTCGATGCACATAAGGATGAATTAGAGTTGATTAAGCCCATTATAGAAAAGCATATGAAAGAAGCTATTCCTAATCTGAAAGTTCCGATTTTGGTAGGAATGGACGTGGGAAATAACTGGCTAGAAGCTCATTAAATAGATTTCGAGATATTGAGATCAAAATCCTTGAAAATCAATACTAGGTTTCTTTTATCCACTTAGGGACGAGAAACAAATAAACGCTACATTCTAACTTGCCTTTTTGTTTGCTAACTTCGTTGAAAATACTCGCCATAGCTACGGCTATGTCTGCGTTTTTCGCCTTATTAGCAAGCAAAAATCCTGCG
>JBNMOV010000215.1:0-8170 GCA_051275765.1 Maribacter sp.
TCTTTTGAAATTTGGACATCGTTATTTTTCTCCACCGTAGCTAAGGCTACGCTGTCAAAAAATGCCTCGCCATATTCCAAAATAACCTCATCAAAATATTAAACAACTTACTTTACAGTGTACTTAATGTACTTATATCTAAAAAGATATACCCTGTTCTTATAAATTCCATATTGCCCGACTGTAACAGTCGGGCAATATTTTTTGGTATAATCTCTATTTTGAAATCGAATACAAAACATATCACAAATCCCCTCTCCCATCCAACCCCCATTTCCCACTCCCATTAACATATTTTAAGACTTCCTCGCACGATTTTTGATGTAATACATTGAACAAACATACTTTATATGAATCCTAAGGCGATAAAACTTACGCTTTTACTAAGTTTTGCGATCATACTGGGAGTAAGTGGACAAAACTCATCTAAGGCGATAAAGAAAGCCAACAAGTATTACCAATTAAGGCAATACGCTGTCGCTATTCCTTTATATCAGCAGGCACTTGACGAAAAAATCAATGCTGGATTGTTGTATAAATTAGGGAATTGCTATAGGTTGACAAATAAAACGCAAGAAGCAGAAGCTACTTTCTTACAACTCTTTGAATCTGGAAAAAGAATCAGGAACAGAGCATATCTCCATTACAGCGAAGTACTAATAAGCAATGGAGAATATGAGAAAGCAAAATCTGTTCTGTCTGAATATTTAGCCCTAGAACCAGAAGACAGCAATGCTAAAAGTACCTTATCTAATATAGATGGAATTAAGGATATCACATCTTATTATGCTAATGTCGAATTACTTCCATTCAATCATAATACGGATGCTGATGAGCATGGTGCTGTATTTTTGGATGATGGTATCGTCTTTGTATCTGATAGAAAACGAGGAGTTAAGCTATTCAAGGAAAATGCTGGTACTACTGGTAGAGATTTTTTGAGTCTCTACCAATCTAATCGTACTGGAAGAATGGAATACGGAACGCCAAAAATATTGCCCAATAAAATCAATGGATTAAATAGGAATACAGGACCTGCCAGTTTCACGAAGGATGGTAAAATAATGGTCTTCTCTCAGAATAATCACATTGAAAATAATAAGGGGGAATTAGCACTACAACTCTACTCTGCGAAAAGAGAAGACGGAAAATGGAAAAATATTGAAAAAATTGATTTCTGTAATAATAGTATCAATTACATGCATCCAGCGATTTCTCCAGATGGTAAAATGTTATTCTTTGTATCAGACAAAACCAAAGGAGAAGGTGGTGCAGACTTATATATGTCCACACTAAAAGTAGATGGTGAATGGTCAAGACCAGAAAATCTAGGACCAAGAATCAATACTGAAGCTCATGAAGGCTTTCCATTCTTTGATACAAATGGCAAATTATTTTTCTGTTCCAAAGGACATTTAGGCTATGGAGGATTCGATATTTTCTTTTCAGAAATGGATGAATTCAGTAATTGGGCAATACCTACCAATCTTGGACAACCTATCAATAGTTCTCAGGATGATATTAGTTTCTGTATGGATAAGGAAGGAAAATATGGATTATTTACTTCATCCAGAGATGGAGGCGATGACGATATATTCATGTTCAGATTCAAGAAAAATGATATGATCTTATCTGTAGAATTAATTGGTATTACCAATGTAAGCAGCATTTCAGATGCAAGGATACAAGTCATACCTATGGAAGCATCATTAGAAAGCAAAGAAATGGAGATGTCCTCAGATAGAATGGAGATGTCTTTGGATAATAACCAAGAATACGAAATTATTATTTCAAAAGAAGGGTATGTTCCTTTCTCTCAAAAAGTAAGTCCTTCGAGTGTTGAAAATAATTTCCTTCAGCTCAAAGCCATCATGATAAAGAAATTATAAGATACAACAGATTTTTGAATTTTTGAATAGCCTACCTTTACAAGTAGGCTATTTTTTTGTTTCTAATTATCATGCTTAGTTGACTTTAATCAGGTGTTATTTTATATTTGTTATAAACAACATTTGATTTTACAAATAAACAACAAGAAATTGATTGAGAATAAGGACTATATGACAATGGTAGTAGAAATACTACGAACAGGTAACTGGATTGATAATCGAATATCCCAAATATTACAAAAGGCAGGAATTACCCATGTCCAATTCAATATTTTGAGAATATTAGAAGGAGCACATCCTACTCCCTTAACTGTAGGAACTATCAAAAGCAAGATTCTTTTTTCCAATTCAGATATTACACGACTACTGGATCGACTGAAAAACAAAGATCTCATAGATCGTAAAATTTGTGCAGGAAATAGAAGAAAAATGGATGTAACCATTACTAATGAAGGTTTAGGTCTCACTAAAATAATATTGCCACAAATAGAAAATGATCTAGATGGTTTTTTCTGCGACAAACTTAATTCCGATGAAAGAGATGCACTGATAAGCAGTTTAAAAAAGATAATGACACAAAAAAGTTAGTACACTTTGAAAAAACAAATGTTGTTTATAACAACATACATCAAATTTTAAATAAAATGAGAACTGTTAAAAAAATCACCCCATCACAAAAAGTGAATATGGGGGGAATTATATTAGATCAACCATTACCACATAAAGGCACAGATTATATTGATCCATTTTTATTAATTCATCATTGGGATGATAAAATAAAAGGTGGACAAAATCAACAGAATGTAGGTGTAGGACCTCACCCTCATAGAGGTTTTGCTCCAGTTACGCTTATTTTTAATGGTGATCTTCAGCATAGAGATTCAGAAGGGAATGATAGCATTGTAAATGCTGGAGGTACACAATGGATGAATAGCGGAAAAGGCATCATTCATAGTGAACGTCCAACTAAGGAACTTGCAGATAAAGGTGGTCATTTTGAAATCATCCAATTTTGGGTGAATGCCCCTACTAAGCATAAAATGGATGAGCCAAATTATCAACCATTGACTCCAGAAGATATGCAAATGGTGGTATCTAAGGACAAAAAGGTGAAAGCAGGAATAGTAGCTGGCGAATTCAAAAATAAAACATCGAAGATAGATACCTATTCTCCTTTGTTAATCCTAAGATTGGATATAGAAGAAGGTGGAAAAATGGATATTCCTATACCACAGGATTTTAATGCTATGATGTATATTTTGGATGGTGCTGTAACTATTAATAATAAGGAAACTGCCAATACTAAAGATTTTGTTCAGTTCAATAATGATGGTGCTTCTTTTTCCATAGAAGGAAAAACGAATACTCGTGCCATATTATTATCTGGTAGTCCGCTGAATGAAGCTGTATCGACTTATGGCCCTTTTGTGATGAATACAGAGCGTGAAATCATGGATGCCTTGAAGGATTACCAAACTGGTAAGATGGGCGTTTTAGTAGAGGAATTTGATTAGTGAAACGTATTTAATAAATTGAGCAGAAATGGGTAGTAATTTTTTCTTCCAAAATATTCAGAAAATCGTTGCATAGCCGTAGCTACGGAACGATTTTTTGTGTTTTTTAGAAGAGAAAAGAACGGGCATAACTGCTCAGGTTATTGAATTCGTTTCACTAAGATGCTAAAAATTGGGAATTAGTATGAAAATGATCAGACGAGTGAGTAAAATTAGAGAAACGAGGTTCATCTTTATTTCCTTGATAACAACTCACTCGTCAGCTCGATTTCACAGAATTAGTTAGAAACTGAATAATATGAACAGGCGCCTTTTTGTTAAAATGAGTACTTTAATTTCTTTGATTGTAGCGGCTTTTCCAGCTTCTATATTTCGTAGAGGTATTTTTGGTACTCAAGGAGAATCACTGCTTTTTGGTTTACCAAAAGTAAATACGCATGTCCGTCATGGTCTGCTAACTGAAATGACAGAAGGCATTTCAAAATTAGCTCCTTCTTGGTTTTCTGATTATAGAAAAGAGAGATTTTTGAAAGATGGCGTGACGGAAAGTGATGCTGATTTGACCTATATTTCCATGAAAATCGATCAGCAATTATTGAATATAGGACTCAAACAGGATTCCTTTTTCGTTGCTACAAATGAGGATACTTCTTCTATTTCTATTGTTGATAATGAAGTTATTCCTTTTTATAAAAACGGAAATTTTACAGGAGAATTAATAAAATTCAATCAAGAGATTTTGCTCGATAATATTAATAGTCATGAAGTTCTATTGATACCTATCAAAGGAAATATTCAAGTAAATGGCAAAGCTGTAGATGATAGTTCTGGCTTATTATTAAAAGATGTCAACAGCATTAAAATAATGGCTAAAGAAGAAGCAGTTATCAGTATTATTTATCACTCTGAAATGAATCCACTAGTCCAAAAATAAGCATTTCTTATATCACGCCACCCCCGAGGCAAGCCTCGGAGAATTCTTTAGATTAAATCAATCCTTTTGCCTCTAGTGACTTTCTCAGTTTAGTCTGATTTTTCCAAAATCGGTCTTCAATATTTTGGAAAACCCCCTCAAACTCTGGATGGCTTTTCAATGGTTTCATGAGCGGATCAATTTCCATAAATATTAAAATCCAATACTGGTAATTATTTTGTGCTGCGAAAATTTTTAGTTGTTCGATCGCATCTTGATTTTTACCCTCATTCACATACTTTATCGCCAAATTCATACTTTTATAGATAGACTGATCATTTTCACAATACTCAGCATATGTATTGAAAAAATCGGAGGCTTGTTCATTAAAGCCCATCTTTTCATAAACCTTACCAATCTTTAAATCTTCCTGAGGAAATATATCTAAGCCATTTCTTTCCTTGGTTTTGATAAATTTATCGTAGTAAAAAAATGCACTATCATAGTCTTCTTGGTAATAATGAAACTTCGCTACATCCTGTAAGATATCCAAGCGGGTTGTATCCTTTTTCCACTCCTGAATTAATAACTTTTTAGTTTGTTCGATATCGCTGTTTTTGGCAAATAGGATCAATATCTTTAGCCAGGGTGCATAATAGTTCTCTGAATTATGATCTAGTGATTTATTAATGAGCGTTAAAGCCTCTTCAGGAAAACCAGTTTGACTAAGTGCGTTGCTTAAGTTCAAATAAATATAACTTTTGGAGATAGAGTCATTCGCAGCTATATCAAGCTGCACACCCATTAGTGCATATTTCAGGTGTTTGGCAGGATCTGGAATGTTATTGGTGTATAAAAGGGATAGTACTTGGACTACTGCTGATGAGTTAGGATTGTATTCCAATGCTTTTTCCAAATGCGGAACCGCTAGTCTATACTCCTTCATTTGTATATAGTAAAGTGCCTTCGCAATGAGGCTTACTGCAGATTTAGAATCATATAGAAGTGCCTTATCTGAATAATTATTTATGACCTCTGTGTATTGTTTATTAGTCTTGTGTAAATCAAGGAAATGATAAGATATTGCAATATTAGCATAGGCCAAGGCAAACTGCTCATCATTTTCTATCGCCTTCTCAAATAACAGAATGGCCTTTTCCAAACCTTCCTTAGTTCTAGTGTAAAAAGGATCAAGTGCTTGAAGGTAATAATCATAAGCCAATAAATTTTCAGTAGGTATTTTCTCAATTTGTTTCAATTCAGCAGGTGTCACAATTACCTCAATAGCATCCGCAATTTTCTTGGCTACTTCATTCTGGAGAGCAAATACGTCTCCTACTTCACGACTATATTGCTCAACCCAAATCGGTCTATCACTTGAAGCTTCAATCAATTGGATATTGAGCAAAACCTGATCTCCAACTCGCTGGCCACTACCCTCTACCAAATAATTCACATTGAGTTCTTCAGCTATTTCTTGAATCCCTTTATTAGTATTTCTATATTTCTCTACCGAGGTTCTACTGATGACACGTAGGTTTCCAATCTTCTGCAGCTTGTTTAAAGCAGATTCCATGAGCCCATTAACGAAATATAGGTTCAAGGAATCGTTACTTTCATTTTTAAAGGGTAACACCGCTATAGATTTTTCAATTTCAATCTCAGTAGTAACTGTACTTTTTTTACTAAGAAACAAGACTGATATAACTATTACTATTAGAGAACCAACTGTTAACAGGTGCCACTTATATCTATTCAAAACACTGACTTGAATATCTATATTTTCATCTACCAATATTTCTTTTCCTACCTCACCAGGTGAATGTCCATAATATTCCCGGAAGCATTTAATAAAATATGAGGCACTTCCAAAACCTACTTGGTAAGAAATCTCAGAAACAGTCAATCTGTTCTGCTTAACCATCTCCATACCTTTTATAAGGCGGACTTGACGAATAAATTGACTCGCAGAAAGCTGTGCATGCTTTTTGGTTTTTCTGAGTAAATTAGAACGGCTCATATTCATAACTTCTGCCAATTCGGAAACTCCGAATTGTTCATTCGAGATATTCTCCAGAATAATCGCTTCTGCCTTGTCGATGAAACCTGATCTATTAACTGGTGTATTCAGCATGCTTATTTTTGTTAATACGAAAGTATAAAAATTTATGCTAATGCGTGCTATGAGATAATTCTCAGGATTGGTAAAATATGGCCATTTGCATCATAATTACTATCTCTGCGTCATAATTTTTATGTCTTACTTAAACTTTACACATTTGGCTGCATATGTAATAGATCTTGCTTTAACGATTATAGCATCTTTGTCGAACAGTTTTTAACATTAAATATTAAAATTTAAAATCATGAAAGTACCTAAAATTAAGTCTTTTAAAAGGTTATTACAATTTTCATTCATTATCCTTTTAGTAACAAATGCATGTGCTCAATCAGACCGCAATACTAACACTGAGTCGGAAAACAATTCCAAAGCTAAGACAGTAGTAGCTAAGCCAAAAATTGACATTCAAACAGCAGTAATGTCTGGTAATCTCGAAATCGTTCAACAGCATATAGATGCTGGAACCGATATCAATATGAAAGAACAAATGAGCGGTTCAACACCTTTAATATCAGCTGTAAGCTTCGGCAAAACAGCTATTGCTAAAGCATTAATTGATGCTAAAGCAGATCTGACCATTAAAAATAATGATGGGGCTACAGCTTTACATGTCGCTGCATTCTTTTGCCGGATAGAAATCGTACAGATGCTTATTGATGCTAAAGCAGATAAGACCGCAAAAAACAACTTTGGTATGACACCAAGAGAAAGTGTTATGGGTCCTTTTGTCGAAATAAAACCCATCTATGAAATGCTCCAATTACAATTAAGTCCGCTTGGTCTACAACTTGATTTAAACGAATTGAAAACAAATCGCCCTGTAATTGCGATAATGTTACAGTAATCAATTTAAAAATAAGACACTAATGAAAATAGAAAGAAGACACGATATCGATTGGTTGCGAGTGCTTGCTATTGGTTTATTATTAATTTATCACATAGCCATTATTTTCCAACCGTGGGCAATGTTCATTGGCTTTATGAGAAGCGAGGAATCGGTGGAGGCTTTATGGATACCCATGACCATGCTAAACGTTTGGCGAATTCCTCTTTTATTCTATGTATCGGGAATGGGACTCTATTTCGCTATGCGCAAACGAAACTGGAAGCAATTGCTTCTGGAACGGACAAAACGAATTTTGTTGCCCTTCATCTTTGGCATGGTGGCCATAGTTCCATTGCATATGTTTATTTTTCAGAAATACTATAATTTGCCCTTGGACTATTATTCCCATCAAGGCCATTTATGGTTTCTGGGAAATATCTTTGTGTACGTACTCTTACTTTTTCCGTTTTTTTACTATCTAAAGAAGCGGGAGGACAGTAAAATTAAAAGAGTGTTATCCGATCTAATGAGTCACCCTGGTGGACCTTTATTGATATCCCTATTTTTTGTCATTGAAATTTTGTTGGTAAAGCCGCAATTATTTGCATTGTATGCACAGACTTGGCATGGTTTTTTTAATGGATTTCTTGCCTTCTTTTTCGGTTTTATTTTAGTACACAGTGGTAAAACATTCTGGCAAACCGTTTTGAAATGGAGATGGCTGTATGCTGGTTTAGCCATCATTCTGTATGGTATTAGATTTATAGTATTTGGAGCTGAAGCACCTGGGTATCTCATGGCTATTGAATCAAATTGCTGGATATTTGGAGTTTTCGGTTTTGGTTATAAGTACTTGAATAAACCTAGTAAAACCCTGAGCTACTTAAGCCAAGCAGCGTATCCTGT
>JBNMOV010000216.1:0-8147 GCA_051275765.1 Maribacter sp.
CCTCTGTCAGATGTACATTTTATTGATCAAGATACAGGTTTTATTACAGCAGGTTCAGATTGGACGGAGGGAGAAATCTTAGCAACATCTGATGCTGGAGAAAATTGGGAAATCATTATTGAAAATGATACCAGAATATCCAGCCTTGATTCAGACATTGATGGAAATGTATATGCGATTGGTTTTACTGGTCGATATTTCAAAAGAGATCATAATGGCTGGACAGAAAAAACATTCAATGTCTATCGTGCTTACACTAGTATTAGTGTTTTGGATGGTGATAATATATTAATAGCATATGGAAATAATGCCAATGATGGTGATATTGTAAAATTGAATAATGTAGGAAGTTTCATTTCTAAAGACAGTTTTCCTAATCATTTGGAAGCTGTCGTTCATATTAATGAAATGGATGCAATAGCTTGTGGATATGGTTTAATTATTCGTTCTAATGATGCTGGAGATACTTGGCAACGTATTGATATTACTGGTGATTATTATACAGATGTTCAATTTCCTAGTCCAGAGGTAGGCTATATCTGTGGCTATAGTGGCAGTATTCTAAAATCTACAGACGGAGGTAATAGCTGGACTTTTCTACGTAATGGAGATAAAATACTAGTCCCAGACAAACGATTCAAAGCCATGCACTTCGAGAATGAAGATCATGGCTATATCGTAGGAAATAGTGGATTATGTTGGCGAACAGAAGATGGTGGTGATCATTGGCAAATAATCAAAAAACTACCTAAATATAATTTCACTGCTGTCCAAATCATTGAAGACAAAGCTTATTTGACCTCTAGAGAAGGAACGTTGATTATTATCACGCATGGCTAGTTGAAGCGGTCTGAGGGTAAAGAAATAAGAAATTTAGCTTTTTTTCTTTGCCCGTAACTTTACCCATCTGACCACTTCTCGCAATCAACCACTAGTATGATCCGCTATTATTAGCCATTTTCCTTTTATCTTTTTGACAATGAGTAGAAAATAGCCACTGAGTTCTTCTCCAGATTCTCTTTTCAATATGAATTTTCCTGTAACGGAAACAATTTTCTTGCTTTGCTTATTCACGCCTAGCAAATCGAAGGACAGTTCTCCCATTGCTGCCTTATCTGGATAACCTCTTTTATAATTATCCTTGGTTTGTTGCCAGCCATAAGTTACCCCTTTCGAGCCTATGAACTGCAAGTCTTCAGATTCCCAGTACCCTTCCATAAAAGCATCTATATCCGCATTATTCCAATCTTTCGCTTGTTGTTCCAAAAGAGATTTCACTGCTTCTGCTTGCTTATTTTGTGCCATTATGACTTGAGTGGTGAGTAAACAAAATATGATAATTGATAAACGCATTCGATTAGGTTTAGAGATCGTAAGATTCAAATATATTGAAATAAAATAAGAATTATTCATTCCTCAAATTCCTATTTTTTTCCTTTAGTAATTATTAGGAGTTTGATTTTCAAAATAAAAATAGTCATTTTTTTGATTAAACAAGACATAAAAAGCGGAGTTACACTTTAGCCTAATGAGCATTTTTAGAACGAAATTTAAGCAAAAAAGTAGCATTTTTAAACGAATTATTAAATTTCTAACAAGCACTTAAAAATAATTCACAATATTCTTTCTGCTTATCTCCCTGTTAATTTTAGGTAAATCATTACTTTTAACAAAATAAAATCAAAACTAGGCACATGGAAATTCTTGGCGACATAGGAAGAGGACTTTTAGGAATGGTTGGATTGATAGGTATAGCCTATTTATTCAGTGCTAATAAAAGAGGTATCAACTGGGAACTCGTCCTGAAAGGACTTGCTTTGCAGCTCGTCATTGCCTTCCTCATGCTCAACGTACCTTTTGTGAGATCTTTTTTCCAATACATAGCAGATGCTTTTGTTACACTGCTTAGTTTTACTGATGAAGGAGTCAAATTTGTGTTCAGTGATTTATGGTACGAAGATATAGCCATGAACAAGGTAACTTCCAGAGATGAGGCAGGTGATATTCTTACTATGGATCCTAATTATGGCATTCCATTCATGTTTGCCTTCAAGGTATTGCCTACTGTAGTTTTCTTTTCTGCGTTCTCTGCCATCTTATACTATTTAGGCATTTTACAACGAATCATTTTTGCTTTTGCTTGGGTGATGAGCAAAGTGATGAAACTATCTGGAGCAGAAAGTATCGCTGCTGCTGCCAATGTATTCATTGGACAAACGGAAGCACCATTAGTTATTAAACCATATTTAGATAAGATGACTCGTTCAGAAATCATGTGCTTGATGACTGGAGGAATGGCGACGATTGCTGGAGGTGTTTTTGCCTTATTTGTCATTTTCTTAGGTGATGAATTTGCAATACATTTCTTAACTGCATCCATTATATCTGCTCCTGCCGCCATTGTTGTAGCCAAGATTTTATATCCAGAAGATAATGAAGAAGCTATTAATACTGACTTAGAAGTACCTAAAGAAAAATTAGGGGTCAACTTATTAGATGCTATTTCCAAAGGAACGACAGATGGTATTAAACTAGCTGTTAATGTTGGTGCTATGCTCCTTGTTTTTATTGCTTTAGTGGCATTCGTGAATCATTTACTAGGACTTGTGGGTGGAGCATTTGGTTTGAATGATATTATTGCTAGCAGTACAGGTGGCAATTTTGATGATCTTTCATTAGAATATATTCTAGGAATGATCTTCGCTCCTATTGCTTGGTTATTGGGTGTTCCTAGCCAAGATATTACATTGGTTGGTCAGTTATTAGGAAAGAAAACCGTAGTTAATGAAGTGGTCGCTTATGTAGATTTAGGAGGGTTTATGAAAGATCCTACCATTAATTTACATCCAAAATCTGTATTAATTGCTACTTATGCTCTTTGTGGATTTGCTAATTTCTCTTCCATAGGTATTCAAATCGGCGGAATAGGTTCTATTGCTCCTAAGCAGCGAGGAACATTGGCTGAATTTGGTTTAAAGTCTATGATTGGAGGAACGATAGCTTGTTTTTTGACTGCTGCTATTGCAGGTATGTTCTTTAATTTACAGGGATTATTTTAAAGAACAGAGAAATATTAATTCCTTAAAAGTTTCAAAAAGAAAAATACCTAATAGTACATTACTATCACAAATTCCTAAACATCTTCTTTCTTTTCAAAAAATGCTGAAAAACGATACTCTTAGGATAAATTCCTTTTCTATCAAATTTCCCGATGCTGATACGCTCTATAGCTTCGCTTTCGTCGTAGCTTTTTTCTCTGTATTCTGGCATAGAACGGAAAAAATCCCAGTGTGCTTTTACGATGGATTTAATGTGTGGAAACTTAGCTTGAAATAAGAATTTCACTCCTGCCACGCCATCCAATACTAATCTCAATGGAATCAACCACATCAATCTACTTTTAGGTTCATTCTTGTATAATGTAATCAAGCTATTCCTAAAATTCAGATAAGTTTTATAAGGACTCGTACTATTTAATGTACCTCCTCCTACATGATAAACCACAGATTTTGGTTTCACCATGACCTTATATCCTGCTCTTTTCAATCTCCAACAAAAATCCACTTCTTCCATATGAGCGAAGTAACTACCATCGAATCCACCAAGTGCCTTGAATAAATCTGCTCTTACAAACATCGCAGCTCCTGTAGCCCAAAATACTTCTTCACTCGTATTATACTGTCCTTTATCTTCTTCCAAATGACTGAATATACGACCTCTACAAAACGGATAACCCCAATTATCTAACCAGCCACCACAAGCTCCAGCATACTCAAATTTATCTCTATTATAATAATCCCTAATCTTAGGCTGACAAGCACCAACTGTCCTGTCTCTTTCCATCAATTCTATAATAGGTTCTATCCAGTCTTTCTGTGGTTCAACATCAGAATTCAATAGTACAAAGTAATCTGCATGAACTTTTTTCAAGGCTTGATTATAACCTTCTGCAAAGCCATGATTTTCCGTCATCTGAATAAGCTTGACTTCAGGAAAGGAGTTTTTCAAGAAAGTAATAGAACCATCTATCGAAGCATTATCTGCCACATAGACATCCATATTAGAATAAGTGCTATCTAATACAGACGGGATAAAATCCTTTAGAAAATCCCTACCATTATAATTCAATATAACCACTGCTACCTTTGGCAATGGCTTATATTGTTCTGCTTTTTTTTCTGTATTCGCAGCTTCTCCCAATACCGCTAAGGCATTTGCTTTATCCTGTATCAATTGCTTTTTCAACTGATCTAAGCCAGGAAATTTCTCATCATTCCGTATCCTTCTGACAAAATCTACCTTCAGTTCCTCGCCATATATATCCTTGTCGAAATCAAAAATATTGACTTCGCAAACGTAATTATTATGATTTTCTAAAGTAGGTCTTCTTCCTAAATACAACATTCCATCATAACGCTGTCCTTCATGATAGGTATACACTGCATAAATTCCTCCAGCAGGAATAAGTTTATGAGGATTAGCAATTTTCATATTGGCTGTAGGAAAACCAATTCCCTTGCCTATCGCCAATCCTCGCACCACTTCGCCAGTTACAGAAAAATAATGATTCAATAATTCAGTCGCAGGAATAATATCGCCCTGTGAAATCGCAGCCCTTATTTTAGTAGAACTCACAGCGATATTTTCGACTTCCTGCTTGGAAATTTCTTCTACCTGATAGCCATATTCCTCTGAATAATTTTTGAGTAGATTGATATCCCCTTTCCTCTTATTACCAAATTTATGATCATAACCAATCACAACCTTTAAAGGCTGAAAATACTTTACAAGGAAGTTCTCAATATATTCTTGAGGAGATTGTAAGGAGAATTCTTTGGTAAAAGGCACAAAGACCAAATGATCTATACCATATCGTTCTACCAATTCTATTTTTTCATCTACAGTAGTGAGCAGTCGAAGACTTGTATCATTAGGATTAACGACTAAACGAGGATGAGGATGAAAAGTAATCAAAACACTTTCTCCTTCCTCTTCTTTGGCTAGCTGCCTTACTCGTTCCAATATCTTTTGGTGACCCGTGTGCACACCATCATAAGAACCAATGGTAACCACTGCATTCTTAATCTCTCCCAACGCTGATAAATCCCTATAAACTTTCATTGTCAATAAAGTAAGAACCTTTTGTTTAAAAATTGGTTGATTGGTTAACTAAATTGATCCGTTATTAGTTGAATAATTAATGGTTGTTTTACTTTTCAAGTCCCTAATTACCTTTTAAAGAAGAACTAAATGTAGAAGTTGTTTAAAAAGTCTCCTTTAAGAGGGGAGAGGAATGAGAAAGAGATATTATAAAAAATATAATTATTGATAATCAGTAAATCTATAACACACCAACAATCAATCAACTTAATCAACCAATAACTAATACGCAAATTTATACAATTAGGAGTTACCTTTGTGTGATAATTACAATTTGATGGAAGAAAAAAAGATAGTAGAGGCACTTTGCAAAGTGATTGATCCAGTTTCTGGACAGGATATCATTTCCAAAAACATGGTCATAGACTTAAAGATAGATGGTAATCAGGTCAATCTGACTGTATTATTGCCTAGTCTAAAATATGAAGGAAAATCGGATTTAATGTTTGGCATCATGGGAGCGATACAGTCCCTTTATCCCCAATCTAATCCCAATGTCCATTTCTCTGCACAAACCGCACAAGCACAAAAAATAAATACTGCACTGCCACAAGTAAAAAATGTGATCGCAGTAGCATCTGGCAAAGGTGGCGTAGGAAAATCTACTGTCGCAGTGAATCTTGCATTAGGTTTGAAAGAAATGGGTGCTAGAGTAGGTTTGATAGATGCAGATTTATATGGTCCTTCTATCCCTACAATGTTTGGCTTACAAGGACAACGTCCTAAAATAGTTACACATAAAGGAAAACCTCAAATTATTCCTATTGAAACAAATGGTATTCATGTGATGTCCATAGGGTTTATCATAGAACCAGAACAAGCTGTGGTTTTGAGAGGTCCTCGTTTAGGAGGAATCATCAAGCAGTTTATACAAGATACTGTTTGGCCAGAATTGGATTATATCATCGTAGATTTACCTCCAGGAACTGGAGATATACAGTTGACATTAGTACAAACTATTCCAATAACTGGAGCAATAATGGTTACTACTCCACAGGAAGTAGCCGTCGTAGATGCTGTTAAAGCGATGAACATGTTTTTGCTACAAAATGTAAACGTGCCTATATTAGGTGTAGTAGAAAATATGTCATGGTTTACACCAAAGGAATTGCCAAAGAATAAGTATTTTCTATTTGGAGAAGGTGGCGGAAAAAAACTCGTCAAAATGAGTAACACGATGCTTTTAGGACAAATTCCAATCGTTCAAGGAATTCGTGAAGCAGGAGATTCTGGAAAACCTGCCATCGTGAATACTAAAGAACCTATCGTAAAAGATGCGTTCATGAAAATAGTCAAAAACACCTTGCGACAAGTAGCGATCAGAAATGAGATGTTGCCACCTACTAGGATTGTGGGAGTGAAGGGTTAATGAATAATTAACAGAGAAAGAGTGAAGAATGAAGAGGTCGCATCTATGCATTATTTTTAATTGTAAAATGTATAGATGCGATATTTTGCGTCTTACCAAACAATATCGCAAGCTATCAATGAAACCATCAAAACACATCTATTTCCTAGCATTAATCATTTTCTGCCTAGGCTGTTTTGCTGGTACTAATGATGCAAACGATCCTAATATATTAGACAGTGATAATTTTCCTATACAAGCAGAACGAATACAAAAACTAGGACAACAAATCAAGTCTTTTTCAAAGATCAAGGATGCAGAATTTGATTTATTCAATTCTGGTGGTTTCAGTGATTCTAGAGCTTCTACTGCTCCTGGTCCTACTGATTGGAATTATGAATTTGCTGTAAAAATAGAACCTGCAGATTTACCTAAATGGAGAAATGGATTTAGAAGTTTTACATCAGATAGTTATGATAATAGTTGGATAAAGAAAATTACAGCAGCTAGAAGTGAAAATTGGACAACTAACTCAACTCCTAAATATTACAAAAGAGTAGATTCAAATGTCACTATGATTATCTATGAGAATGAAGGGTTTATTTTTAAGCAGGTCATCGCTCAATGATTTTGAGAAATTGATATATACTGGATTTTTCATTTCAGTTTTTCTTCGTTTTGAATTTTGGATATTGTGATTTTGTTGGGCAAGACGCAAAGCATCGTGTCTCTACTTATTTGGTTTAGATTTTAGGTTTGTTTGTTGGGCGTTATTTTTTATGGTTCTTTGACAAATGTCGTGAAAAAAGATGTGAGGTGAACAAACACCTCACATGGCGGAGCTTGAAAATCAGGCAATTGCCGTTACAGTGTGTTTGATCACCTGCAACTTTCCATGAAATTTGTCAAAGAACCTTTTTTATTTCTCTGGTTTTATCTGGCAAGACGCAAAATATTGCGTCTCTACAGGGTAAACATGTTAAACATCCTCTTTTCTAAACTTTTAAATCCCTATTTTTGTATGTATTATTATAAACAATATCGAATCGCTCATGAATCTAACTGAAAAGAACGATTATTTACAAAGAATAGATGCTGCACTAGATGCTATCCGTCCACACTTAGCTGCTGATGGCGGCAATATAGAAGTAGTGGATCTCACAGATGACATGATTGTTCAAATCAAATGGATGGGCAACTGCGAAGGCTGCTCCATGTCTTCCATGACGATGCGTGCTGGCATAGAAGAAACCCTCAAAGATAAAATACCTCAAGTAAAAGGTGTCACTGCACTGAATGGTGTAGGAGTTTAATTTATTTAGATGCTAAATTTATAGCATTCCCATTCCTTCCTTCCTTACCGTTTTCATTACAGAACTAGACGAAAGACTGAACTAATGACCCGTCAAGATTTATTCCAACAAATCATGAGCAAAAAGTCCTACCTTTGTGTAGGATTGGATACAGATATTAATCGTATTCCTAAGCATTTATTGAAATATGATAACCCAGTATTGGAATTCAATAAACAAATCATAGATGCTACCAAGGATTTATGTGTAGCTTATAAACCTAACCTAGCTTTTTACGAAAGTATGGGACCAATAGGTTGGCAGATATTAGAAGAAACGATACAATA
>JBNMOV010000217.1:0-8127 GCA_051275765.1 Maribacter sp.
CTTGTGCAAGGTTGGTTGCTTGCTTAATTAGCATAGGGACAAATAAGGAAATAAAAAGCACGATTCCCAAGATAAAGGTAAATATGGCTAATCCTGCTGCTGCACTGGAACCAGCTTGGAATTTTCCGATTTTTATTTTTAAAAAGAGATCCATGAGTGGTCTGCCTATCATAGAAAAAACCCATGCTAATAATACATAGGTTACAATTTGGCTAAAGTACCAAAAAACAGACCCAATAAGGATTAATCCTAATAGCATCAGGACATATCTATTGATAACGAGTCCTAGGATGTATTGTTGATTATCCTTATTGGGCATTAGAGAATGTATTTGTATATTTATACTGCTAGGAAAAAACTTCTGCCAACGCAGTTTTTGCCTTGGCATTACCTGCTTTAGCTGCTTTTTTTAAGTCACTTTTAAAATCAGGTAATCCTGCTTTATGGCGTGCCATACCTCTGTAATAAAGTATTTCTTCATTACCAGTAGAATCTTTACCTTCTTTGTGAGATAGTGCAGTGTTGAAAAGCTCATTGGCTTCCTTATTCTTATCTAGTTGATACTGGCAGTATCCATAATCAAAATATGCTTTTCGCAAATATTTGAAATTAGGATCGTCTTCTGCATGTTTACGCATAGTAAAGAATCTCAATTCTTTAGCAGCATCGGCGTACTTTTCTAATTCTATTAAAGCTTCGCCTTTCCTTCTTCTAGATTTCCAATGGATAGGCTGTAAAGGAATAGAACGTTTAATGGATGTATCAAAATCCTCAACAGCTTTTTCTGTCATATTTTGGATTTTGTATAGCAAACCTCTACCATAATAAGGATCTGGAGTACCAGCATATATCTTTATGCTCTTCGTATAATCTCTTTCTGCTTCATGGTATTTTTTTAGCATGCTATTCACATGTGCTCTCCTTTCGTAAGCTTGTGCATGTTTTCCATGCTTTTTTATAGCAATATCCAAAGCAGCGATAGCTTCTTCGCTCTTTCCTTCACTGACAGATAGTTCCCTACCTTTCGTAAAGCTACTGATAGCAGCTCGATCTCCTTTAGGTTCTACTAGACAATACTTCTTGACCTCTCGTTCGTGTATCATCCACATTTCCATCTGTCCAGATATGGCAAACTCAGATAGGTATGCTAGTAGGTCACTATTAGCATTGAAATTTTTCTTAGTTCCCATAATAACTAGGGATCTAGGAAAAGATGCAGAAAATTGTTCATGATCAAACAATTCTTCTTCATCAAACTGAATATCCTTTTTATAATGATTGGTAACTTTCCAATCATACATATTAAGGACATTATCAAAGCTACGTTTGTTGCCGAAATCCAAACGTCCCTTGAATATGAACTTATAATCATCCATTCTCTTGTAATTTATAACCAGCCTCTAAAATAACAAAGTGTATGCAATGTGAAGTTGCTTTGGTAAGATCATACAAGTTCATGTTTTTTTTTCAAAATCCCCAATTTTATGTTAAAGAATCGTGATCTAATATTAATTTTACTAATAAAAGCCCACTCTAGATACCTAGAACGGGCTTTTATAGAAAATAAGTTATTCGTTTTATTTATTCATCATATTAAAGAATGTCGTAATGAATTAGTTCTTAACTTCCTTCTTTATTACACGTTTCTCTATTCTACTGGTTACTACAAACTTAGGTCCTCCTATGATTTTAAATTCTGTACGACGATTCAATTTACGTCCTTCAGGGTTATCTACTCCACCATCTAATGAATTTTCTGCTACTGGCACAGCTTCGCCATATCCTACAGACTTGACTCTGTCTGGAGAAACTCCTTTACCAATAAACCAATTTTTCGCAACTTCAGCACGTCTTTGTGATAACCTAATGTTAGCACCGTCCTTACCAATATTATCAGTATGTGAACCCAATTCTATAACTAAATCAGGATATTGAGTCATATAATTCAATACTAGATTCAGGTCTTGTTCTGCTCCTGCTCTAAGAGTAGATTTACCAAAATCATAAAGAATATTATTCAGACGAATAGGCTGTTGGCTCTTAATCGTATCATAAACAATCACTTCTTCTATAATGATAGGAGCTAAAGTCATTTTCTTTGTGACCGTCTGGCTCTTATCCAAACCTGCTGTATTGAATTGAGCAACAGCATCCTTGAATCCTTCTTTGCTAGCAATTATTTTATAAGCAGTTTCTTTCGCTAATGGAAATCCAAATATATGACCATTTGCTTTAGTGTCTGTTTCTGTTTCACCTTCACTACCATCCATCATTTCAACAAGCTGTACAGTTACACCTTGTAGAGGAGAACCATCCACACCCGTAAATGATAATGCTTCCAAATCTAAGATAACTTGCTTAATATTCACATCATAAATATCATCGCAGCAAGTTTCGCTTTTCAAAGAACGGCCGCTAGGACGGTTAGATACTACAAAACCATCATAGCCTGCGTTATCTAAATTGAAATAAATATCATCATAAGATGAATTGATTTCCTTACCCATATTTACAGGAGCTGACCAGCTACCTGTCCATTCAGAAGAGAAAGCATCAAATCCTCCAATTCCAGGATGACCTGTAGAACTGAAATATAATATGCCATTAGAATAGTATGGTGTAAGTTCATCGCCTATAGTATTGATAGATTTACCAATACTAATAGCTGCACCTAATTTATCTCCTTCGATAGTAGCATAGTAGATATCATATCCACCTTGACCTCCTGCCATGTCAGAAACAAAGAATAAGGCATCTTTTCCAAACATCTCACCTACCGCAGGATGCTTAACGATATAATCTCCTAATCCTTCAACAGGATAAGCAGGTCCCCAGCCATCAGTACCTTTAGTACTACTGTATAGTGTACTTGCTGTCATTTTATTAGAAGAAAATTCTGTACGAGTGAAGTACATCATGTTACCATCAGGAGATAATGCTACATTACCAGTATGTACTCCAGGGCGATTGATGTTAGAACCTAATTCAGAGCTTTTCGCCCAGCTATCACCAGATTTATTAGCAGTATATATCTTAGCAAAGTAATCAGGTTCGTCACCATTTATGACTACTACTTCTTTTACAGCCATCGCTCCATAATACATTTCTCCATTAGATCCATATACAGGAGAGAAGTCAGTATAAGGAGAGTTGATATTATCTCCAGCATCAGAAACAGCAATATCATCGTTACTTCCAATATTGTTAAGAAGTTGGATACCTTCTAATTCTACTTGTGCTAGTTGCTTTAGAACAGCATTGTTAGATTCAGCTCCGAAGTGTTCAAATGCTGCTTTTGCATCATTCAATTCTCCATTCATTTTCAAGATACGTGCGTAATGAAACTCTGCATCTGGATAACTTTGGCTTTTATCTTTATTGACTACCTTCTCAAACCATTTTTGAGCCTCTTTCAAGTCTCTTAGTTGGAAATGCGTCTCAGCAATTTTACCAATGACTAGTACGTCATTTTTATCTTCCTCTAGTACTTTAGTGTACCAATCCAAGGCGTTATAGTAATCTCCCATTTCGTATTGCTCATTAGCAACCTTCAATTTTTGGGATTTATTGAGTTTACCACCAACAGGTTGTGCATTCATTGTGATTGCAAAACTTAGTAGGATGGCGACAAAGGTGGATAGTTTCTTCATCGTATATATTGATTGTATAGTATTAATTAGATATAAAGATTTAGAGATATTAGACTTTAAGGTATGGTATTGATAGTTAGATTTTATCATAACAATAACCTAAGTATATTTTCTCTCTATACTTCTTATTACAATAATTCTAAGTATGATTGATACTTAGAATCGTGGACAGAAAATTACTGGCTTTACAACCACAGGCTTTCTGATTTTAGCTATATAAGATGCCGCTAATTCAAATCCACCTCTATTAGCACTTGCTGTAGAAAGATCTGAAACATTGAAATCATAAGCTACGCCTAATTTGAATCCTTTATAATCGAATCCTACTAAGGCTGATACCGCATCCCTAAGTCTGTATCCCGTTCCAAAGTTAAGGGTAATATCCTTTTCTTCGTTGAAGTGGTGTCCAGCCATCAGCTGAAGATTTACTTCATCCGCACTAGAAATAGCTTGGTAAAGGAAGCTTGGAGATAATGTCCACTTAGGTGTAAGGTGTGCATTGAATTGAGCATGTCCAACTGCAGTTCTACTCAGTGATTTTTCATCACCTGTCAATGAAGCTGCTGTGGCATCAGAATAAAGGGTGTACTCTGGTTGAGATAAATGCAGCATGGAAAACCCTAGTGTGAAATCCAAATTTTTATTGAGTTTGGAACGGAGAGTTAACCCTGCATTATAATCACCAAATGATATTTTATCATCACCGATGTTATTCATTAAATCCACACCAGAACCTGCTCCAGTACCTGCATTGATGGATTCTTCTGTTTCAGCAGCACTTTTGTCTACTCTTCTTTGTTCCAGTCCTGCTTGTCCTCCTAGGGATATAACAGTATTACCTTTACTTCCTATTGGGATATGATAAGCTAAACTACCCATAAAACGGGTTCTAGTCAAAGCTACTGTCCCTGCCCTGTCATTCAGTAAAGAAACGCCTAATCCGATCCAATCTCTCTTGCCAAAACCATTGATGGGTACATCAATATATACAGATGGCGTAGCAAAGGCATTAGAGCCTATGACGCTTCTCCATTGGTCACGATATAAGACTCCTACTCGGAAAGTTCCTTCAAAACTTCCGGTCAAACTCGGATTGAGTGTCAGTGGAGAAAGATTATACTGTGTATAATGACTGTCTTGGGCGAATGTAACACTACTAAATAAGAGTGCTGCAAACGTGAAGATGAAGGCTCTGATACTGAACATGTTCATTATGTTTTGTTGCATCAAAATTAATGATTCGTTTATAATAAAATTATCCTTAATGGGACTATTGTTGTGATTGGTGTTATAATCCTCGGCTAATTTAACCTTTTGACCCTAATTTACAATAGTTTTTAACTGTTAATGTCAAATTTGCCTTGTTTTAACAGCTGAACGACCCTATTATGGTCTAAATCGTTCATACATTTGAAATGCTTTTTAGGACATTCGTTGTATCCTATTTTCGAACAGGGTCGGCAAGTTAGGCTTTTATTTTCAATGATTATAGATTTGTTTTTGGAATTTCTGCTTATATAAGGCTTCATACCAAAACTAGGAATAGTGTTGCCCCATATGGAAATAATATTTTTATTTAGTGCTGAGGCAATGTGCATCATACCTGTGTCTGGTGTGATAACCCATTTTGATCTCTCTAAGATCCTGGCTGAACCACCAATAGACAGCAGTCCAGCAGAACTATAGGTTTCTTTATTTGCTTCTTGAGTTATTTGTTGTCCTTTATCCCTTTCGTTCGGTCCGCCAATGAGAATAACAGGGTAAGGGGAGTTTTTACAGATATTAATATAATAGTCGTTTGTAGGAATTTTTGTGTTGTATTGAGCTCCTATTACTATACTGATGAATGGCTGTTGAATTTTTTCTTGAAGAATAAATTTTTCAGCTTCTTCCTTCTGATGAGGAGTGATGAAGAAATTTAGTCCTTTTTCATCATTTTTGATTCCTAATGGAGCTGTAGTGGCTAAATAGCGTTCCACAATATGTTCTTGAGGAAGTCGATTGATTTTAAAATTGACCATGAGCCATTTCTCTACATTGATTTTATTAAAAGAAAAGGACTTTGTTTTTAGCTTTGCCTTGACTTGTGCAGAGCGGATATTTTTATGTAAATCTATGATGTAGTCAAATTTCTCCAAAGAAAGCTCTCCTAGTACTTCGGATAGTTTTTCTTTAAATGTCCACACCTTATATATGTAGGGATTGGGAAGAAGTAGATTTTTATAGGCATCTTTAGTCATATAATGTATCTCACAATCGAGTTGTTCTTTTAGGCATCTTACTACGGGAGTAGTGAGTACGATGTCGCCTATAGAACTGAATCGAATGACTAATACTTTCATTTTCATATTGGACTACGTACTTGGTTTATATGATATAGATTTCAAAATCTAAGTAGCTTTAGTTTGAAATCCATAGTTTTGCATAACATCAATTAATATTATACCCCAAAGTTATTTTATTTCTAATGGTATTAGTTAATTTTATGAAATATGAATAGGAGTACACTTAAAATCACATTCGCTTATGGCTAAAATGACTGATGAGGAACTGGCAGTAGCTGTGGAGACTAACAAAAAGATATATCATGAGCATTTCGATATAGAGTATTCTAAGGCATTGGTTGATCATGCTTTGCATATCCCTATGGATATTTACTTTAGAACAAAGAAAATTGGTTTTGAAAAGAAGAAGATGGAACGGAATAACCCTGACCATCCAGTTATCGTGATTAGTAATCATTCTGGCATGGCTTTTCCTTGGGATGGAGTGGTTTATCTGGGATATACATTACGAGAAAAAAACTACGAGGTGGACGAAGTGCCTCGTCCTTTGGTGGCTCCGATATTGTCTAAGACGAAGTTGATGAATCCGTTTATGATCCACCACCTTTGGAAAAGATGTTCTGGAGTAGATGCTACCTTTCTGAATTTTGAAACGATGATGCATTATCCTTTAACCAATGTGATGATATTTCCAGAAGGAGTGGCAGGAATAGGAAAGGGCTTCAATAATAAATACCAACTTCAGCGATTTGCGACTTCATTCGTAAGGATGTCATTGAAATATAAAACTGATGTGGTTCCTTTTGTAACAATAAATGGAGAATATTTAAATCCTTATACTTATAGTTATAAATGGATTAATAAAATTGTGAATAAAATAGGATTGCCATTCATGCCTATGGGAATTCATACGCCTTTATTACTGTTTTTGCCTTGGATGTTTTATTTTACAATGCCAGCACAACTTAATTTTGTAAAATGCAGGCGCATCCGTCCTTCTGATTTTGTAGATAAGCCTTATGAGAAATTGGAACAGTCAGATATTGAAATGGTCAGAGATAAGATAGCTATTTCTATGCAAGAGGATATGGACAAATATGTGGTAGAATATGGTAAAAAAGCTTATCAGTGGAAGGACTTATATAATAAGGTATGTGCGAATATGAAATATTTTCCTTTTATGTTTCCAATTGCTTGGCCATTGCTGTTTACAGAATTTGAACGACAATGGATACGGTATAAAAAAACAGGACAGGAAATAAAAATGAATTTTGGATTTTTTGCTCCATTGTTGTTTTTAATGAGAAATCCGATTACGTTCTTTTATTATGTGCCGATTATCGGTTGGATTCCTTTATTGTTGAAGGGGTATAGTAAATATAAGAAGTAGAACTATGATGATTCATGCTTAGCTTATATTTTAAGCAGCGAAGCATTGCAAAGGAAAGAAACGCGAAGCATCGCGATTGTACTGGGGGGATTTGATTTGAATTTTTAAAAAAATAAAAATATGCTTTTTGGAATAGGAAATAGAGTGAAATTTATCCACACAGGAACTGAAGGTAAAATAGTGGATCGTTTGGATAATGGATTGTTTATCGTGGAATTGGATGGAGGAGTGGATATTCCTGCTTCTCCAGAGCATCTTCAACGTATAGGAGGTAATGAAGTAAAATCTTCTGTGAAAGCTAAATTTGTGCAGGGAAAATCTGAACCTAAAATGCGAGAAATTCCTCAAGCTAGAAGACAATACGAAATACTAAAAAGCGAAGGTATACAAATGGCATTCGAGCTGATGAAAGATGGCTCTATGCAACGTTATGCAGTATATATGCTGAATGATACGCAATATCAAGCATTGTATGAGGTGGAAATTTTAGTGAAAGGAAAATCCATCAAAAAATTGAATGGCAAGGTAGATCCAACTGCGATTTTCAAAATAATGGAAATGCCTTCTGATTATTTGAGTGATAATCCTACTTTGAAAATAAGTTGCCGCCAAGTAAGTACAGAAGGTATGACGGATTGGCTAAAAAAAGAATTCAAATTAAAACCTAAGCAATTCTTTTCCAAGAAAAAAACCGCAGTTCTCTTAGATCGTTCTGCTCATGTCTATAAATTATTCGAGCCATACGAATTAAAGAAAAAAGAGGAATCATTAAAAAAATATACACACAAAAAAATATCACAGC
>JBNMOV010000218.1:0-8089 GCA_051275765.1 Maribacter sp.
AGATAAAATTCCTTTCTTGATGTCATTGATATTTGTTCCATAGGAAGTATTATATGCTTCCAATGTATTTTTTACTTGCTTAGCAAGAATACTATAATCACCATGTGGAATTTTACTAAAACTAATTTTTACATCTCCAATTTTTGGTGAGGCATTCGTTCCTTTACCTATATATACCAAATCTTTTTCCCCATCATTGATGATGCTCGCATTTTCAATATTAAGGCTATCTATTGTAGAAATATTCTGGCTTTCATATTGGTATAATTGATAAATCAAGGATTCTGAAAGTGTAAATGCCTCCATCGTAGCATTATTCACTTCTTTCTCATATTCTTCAAATAGCATTTGAAAGGGATTAACATGTCCTTCTATGATTTTAAACTTTTTTGAATCATTTAAAGTATTGCTCCATTTCTGTACATAACTGTAAGTTTTCGTCGTCTCTTCTCCCCCCCCTATTTTTTTTTTCGTTTTACTTTCTGTTTTCTCATCCCATTGATACATTTCAACAGTCCTTTTGAGTTTAAGCACATTTTCTGCAATATCAAATTGCTCATCACTTAATGTCTCAGAACTAATTACCTTTCCAGAAAGGTGAATTAATTTACCATCATTCTCTGGATTTAATTGACTAGAATTGGCTTTAACAACCAATTTTCTTCCTTCTTTCAATCCTTTTGCAGTCTTCACTGCCCTGCCTTCATTCCAAAATAATACTACAAATGACAATAAAAAAATCACGATACCAAACAGCACGGATCCAATTGATCCCATAAGTCTAGAAATCCAACTTTGGGAAGTTACTTCAGTAAATGAATCCATATTTTTTCGTTTTAGTTAATGATTGATCCTAAGGTAGTGAATTGTAAGGGAAATAATGCATCATTAACTGATGTTACGCAACCTATGGTTCTAATGATATTATTCATATTCGAATAACGCTATGTAGCGTTTTGAGTTCAGTTATTCTTTTATCTCCCGTACTTTTTTTCATTGATAAAAAAAGTACCAAAAAAATCTAGACCCGATAGATTTTTTAACGTTCAAAAATCCATAAGGTCAATCTTTCTAAGAAAATGAACGCCGTGCACTTTTTTTTGTTTAATACCCATTCAGTTCGTTATTTATCAGCAGATTATGATTTTTTTAAATAATATGTTTACGCTCTCGACATTATGCAGTTTAATGGAGACGATGCTTAAAATCTGTTTAAAACAAAATACTGTTTGAGCATATAACTAGTGATTACAGAAGTATTATAGTTAGATGGCAGATAGAATCAGGAAAGAGAAATACTGTTAAAGCGAGTTTTTATTTTGTTTAGGATTTTAAGTATTGTTGTAGCGTTAAGAACTGCATACGGTCGGGTGGTTTTTGGTTCTTTTTTCCACAAAAAAGAACCAAAACGAATGAACACAGTACTGAAATATGGTAACCAGTCATTATTAAATCAAAATAACTACTAATCTAATCGTGCGTAACATCAGTCATTAACAAACATTATTATGAATAAAGCTATGTGGCTGAAATCCATTCATCATAATGTACAATTAAAACAATCATTTCACAATGATTTACAAGAGTAGAATTGACACCAAATAAATCCCTACTGCTAAATCAGTTTTAGGTATACCTAGCGGTATTCGCTTTACAGACCAACGTTAGTAGCAATTGCTTGATTTTCAAAAGCTATGAATTTTTAACAATCCGAAAACCAATTAATTCTCAGTATAATCCAAATAAACAAGAAAGAGAATGCAAGTAGCGTCCTCTTTAATAACATACACGATCAATCAACTTATCTATAAACTCTATCCAAAAATTCAAGCACTTTATCAAAATGATTCAATGGTTCAGCATGTCCTCCTTCCATCACAAAATGCTCATAATGATGTTTAAAATTCTTTTCATCGAGTCGTTCTGTGATTCTATTAGACATTCTTGTTGCAGCCCATTGTTCATCATCTTTAGCTGACATGATTAAAATAGGGCCATTGATATTTTCTACTTTGATTACTGCTCTTCTAGCGGCTTCTTCATCTTCGAGCATCACTTCAAAAGCAGTATAAAGATCGCCTTTAATCGCTGGATAAATAGTTTTGAGTGGTGCAGGAACATACGTGACTTCTTCATCATTATACATCCAGGAAGAAGTATTGGATGTAACTGTAATCGCTGGAAAACTAACATGAGATGTTGACATGGCTATTACAGAATTAAATTGTTCGTATCTACTCGCTAGATTCAATACTAATTCTCCTCCTTTTGAACCACCAATTAATGCGATCTTGTTTTGATCAATATTTTTATTCCCATTCGCTATATTCAAAATGGAATCAGCCATAGCATTTAGTGAAATGCGATCAAGTTCTTTTGGCGTGTTTTCGCCAGAATTAAAATAGCCTATCGCCAAGATTGCATAGCCTTTTTCTATCAAGCTATCTCGCTTTCCTTTCATGTAAGATCTCGACCAATCATTTCCACCGCCACCGCCACCAAAGCCAACGATTAATGGTTGATTGAGAGAATCTCCTATGAATAACTCGATATCTAGTTGACCATATTTATCAGAAAGTGGAGGCGTATAAGTAAACAATACGATAATGCCTATTAAAAGAACTACTCCAAGAAAAAACAGAAATTTCTTCATTGATATTTTTAGCCAAGTTCGATCAACTATTGGTTATTTGCTTTGATCTAGATCAAAAAGTGTGTTTTTTCTCAACCTACTCAAGGTTTCTTGTGTAACTCCAATATAAGAAGCAGCCATTCCTAGCGGAATTCTATGATGAACGTCTTCATGAACCTTCAAAAAATGTTGATACTTTTCTCTAGCTGTGGAAAATCTCGATATCGCCAGTCTTTCCAAGACTTGCAAAAAGGTACTTCCCATATCCATTCTTGCATATTTTTCCATTGCTGGATATTGATTGAATAAGCGAACTAAATCGTGTACGTGAAGCGACCATACTTGAGCTTCTTCGATAGTTTCAATATAATAAACATCTACCTCTTGATTGATAAAACTCTTTGGGGAGTTGATCCATTGATTTTCAGCACAGAAAAATTCAGTTATTTCTTTGCCATCTTTTAAGTAATAAAGTCGCAGAATTCCTTTTTCAATAAAGTAACTCTGCGTACAAATTTCGTGTTCATCTAATACGATTTCTCGTTTACCAAAACGCTTGAATTTCAACTGAGATTCTAAGTCTTTTTTTAGGCTATCAGGAACTTTGATGTATTTTGATATAGATTTTATTAGTTGGTTCATTTGTCGTATTTTATTTCATGACATTTTTTATTTTTCGCTTAAATTATCGACTACTATACCTAGTGGTATTCGCTTTACAGACCAACGTTAGTAGCAATTGCTTGATTTTCAGAAGCTACAAATTTTTAACAATCCGAAAACCAGTTAATTCTCAGTATAGAGTACATTAATATAACTCCACATCGACCATTATAACCATATAATATTGGAGCAATATCTCCCTTTAAAATAATTATTTTATTAAATCAGCATGAAAATATAGCATCCAACCCTTTACTTCATTTAACTCTTGGACTTTTGTAATGGTCAAGACTTGATTAGGAGCAGTAAAAATAAGGACGCCTTCATTAAAGTTATAATAATTTCTACCATAGTCAACACCACAACTAGAATCTTTCAATGCTATACAGTATAAATCCGAAGTGAATCTAAGTGATAACATCTCTTTTTCAAAAGCAATGTTGGCCGTATCAATAATAGCTATTAATGGATATTTTGATTTGCCCAAACATGAACCTTCAATTAAATCGCTAACTGATTTTGAATATATGATCTTCATATCCATTAATTAGACATTATTCCGAAATGCTTTTTTATTACAAATTAACATTGACAATCAGTTAGTTACAGGTCAATGTTCTATTTTGGAATAATCAATATTATTTTCAACAAATTTAGGCAAAGTAAACTAGACTTTATTACGAATTGTTTTTTACGAGAGACAAATTAGAGATGAATTAACACACTTCACTTTTTTGCTTCTTGTATACAACATACGTATACACTTAATACGCAATTGAATAATCAAAACACATATTATCATAAAACGACTTAGTAGTTAGTCAAGCTAATAGTGTCTGTTCTATTTTTAGTGTGATTTTAGTCTGAACGAGGCGGAGGTTCACGATTTTAGCCATAGCTAAATAAGTGGTTCTCTAACGAAGTGCAGGCTAAAAGGACGCAAAAATACTCGACACTATTAACTTGACTGACTACTTAGTAAGAAAACAGGCAATATTAGGTAATAATAATCGCGAAATTGAGTACAATACTTTATACAAAAAATTCATTTTTAAGAAAAAAGTGATTACTTCTACAAAGAAGGAAAGAAACCCTATCCTTTTACAATGAATCATAACTATCTTTGCAATGTAGGAAGTAGATAATAATAATGTATGCACCTGACTTATTAGTTCTCTGCTCCCTTGCCTTCAACATACTAAGAAGAATCCAAATACCATGTTCAGATATTTTTTTATTGTCATACTACTATTTAGTTTATATGCCTGTCAGTCTGGCGAAATACAAGATGCTAGTGCTACATCATTAGATAGTGATAGCACTAGCATTGTAGAAATAGCCATCGACACCACTCCCCTAGCTTCTATTTTTCATCGAGATAGTTTTGAATGGGTAGATGGTTTTATTGATATGGATTGGAAGTTTTTGTCTAGAGTGATTTTCGAGGATGGATATATCAATGATACGCTTGCCATGATTCCTATTTTTCATGATGATATCAAAGTACTAGAAGGGCAGCCTGTGCAGATGAGTGGTTATCTGATTCCTTTTGGAGAAACAACAGGAAAACTGCATTTTCTTTCTGCTTATCCCAATAGCCAATGCTTTTTCTGTGGTGGTGCAGGACCTGAATCTGTGATGGATGTCATGACAGTAAAGGCCCATCTTAATTTCAAAATGGATGATATTATCACCTTCAGAGGTACACTTCATCTTAATGATTCTGATTTGGATTATATGAATTATATTCTGAAGGATGCGAAGAGAGTTGTTAAAGATTGATGATTGGAGTGATTGATGATTGGAGTGATTGATGATTGAAATAATTCGTATTTTATTAAGATTGGAATCATTAATCATTAATCACTTCAATCATTAAATAGGCTATTATCTATTGAAAAAAATTAATATGGGCTTCTAGGAGGTTCTTTTTGTACAATTAATTGATTATATTTGTCGATAGCTGATACAATTACATTTGTGTCAATCATATACGTTATTTAACAAGGCAAAAAAACATACAGAGGAAATGGGAGTAATCATTTCGTTGTTGAACCATAAAGGAGGAGTCGGCAAAACAACATCTACCATCAATATCGGAGCAGGATTAGTGGAATTAGGTAAGCGAGTATTATTGGTGGATTTAGATCCACAGGCTAATCTTACACTTTCATTAGGCATTCCTCGCCAACGTTCTACCATCTATGAAGCAATTAGAGGAGAAACCGATTTGGAACCATATACAGTAAAAGAAGGTATGGATGTTATCACTTCTACGTTAGATTTATCTGGTGCAGAAATGGAGCTGATCAATGAAGCAGGACGAGAATTCATCTTACGTGAATTATTCGAGACGGTGATAGAAGAATATGATTATATCATTATAGATTGTCCTCCATCATTAGGTCTGTTGACATTGAACGCATTGACTTGTAGTAATTACGTATATATTCCATTACAAACGGAATTCCTCGCATTACAAGGATTAGTAAAAATCAAGCAAGTTATAGATAAGGTTCGTTTCCGTCTGAATAAGAAATTAGAGATAGGAGGCGTTATTCCTACGATGTATGACAAACGTAAGATATTGAACAGAAATGTAGCAGAATCCATCAAGAAGTATTTTGGTGATAAGGTTTTCAAAACACATATTCGTGATAATGTTTCCTTAGCAGAAGCTCCTACTGAGCGGAAGGATATTTTTGATTACAGCAGGAAAAGTAATGGAGCCAAGGATTATCTTAGTTTATCTAAGGAAATAATAGAGCGGACAGAGAAGGTATTAGAAGCATAAATATATAACAAAGAAACTCACAAGGAAAAGATATTGGCAAAGAAAAATTTTATAGACGGCTTGGATAGCATCTTTGGAGATGGCAACGATTCAGAAGAATTGAGCATCAGCACTAAGGAGAATAAAGCCGATAAGAAAACACCCAGCCGTAAACAAAAATCCTCTGGCAAGGATTTTACTGCGGATTTGGACTCTCTCTTGCAAGAAGCATTACAAGAGTCTGTGGCACAGCACGCCAAAAAGAAGAGGAAGAAACTACCTGTAGCAAAATCCCAAAGACAGATTCAGCAAGGTGGACGCATCAAGCGTACATTGAGTGGATTGGATGCTTTAATCAGGCAAACGGTCACTTCTAGTGAAGTGGAAATAACAGAGCATGATTCTGATTCTTCATTACCTAAAAAGAAAAGAGTTACTTTTTCTTTTGATAGGGAAAAGGTGGATAAATTGAAATCCATCGCTAGATTAGAAAAATCGTATATCAAGGATATCGTGAATGGAATCGTGTCTGAATATATAGATGAATACGAAAAATCTAAAGGAGATATAAAGCCTACAGACAAATTAAAATAATAAATTATCCATTTTGACTTTATCTTTTCCGTTCTACTTCCTTAAAAAGCCTCGTCATAGGACTATGTCTACATTTTTTAACTTGTATAACAAAAAAATATTTCCTCAAAATTGGACATCTATTCATTTCAACTTGCCTAAATAGATAAGAATATGTTTAAATTTTTTATTTAATTCAAAAAATTTCAAGAAACTGACTTTAAGTCGAAGAAGGAATTTACCTAGGTAAATTCCTTCTTTTATTTTTTACTAAAAACTTAAATCCTTGAAAATCAATTTATAAAAAATTTAAACATGCTCTTATTTATTGGGAACTATATATGAAGAGATGATGTTAGCATAATAGCATCAGATCTTTTTTTTCTTTTTTTTTAAAAAGAGTTTGAAAAAGTTGCACTATTATTAAAACAACGCTTATATTTGCACCGCACTAAGAAAAAGTGTTGATAGGTTGCGTAGCTCAGCTGGTAGAGCATTTGACTTTTAATCAAAGGGTCCTGGGTTCGAACCCCAGCGCGGCCACCTAATAATCAAGCAGTTATGAATTAATTTTCATAGCTGCTTTTTTATTTCTAATATATCTTACCTTTCTTTCAATAGATGACAAGATATTAGGATGCTAAGATTTTGAGACAATATTTAATTTTTAAAAAATTATCTCAAAATCATTGTTGAAAAAAATTATCCTACTACTTATTTTATACGCAATTCAATAAATACTTTCATATTGAACATGCGATACTAATCTATGTCTTAATATCGTCTACGTTTTTACCTTACCTATTTTCAAAACCTATTATTCTAGAAACTAGGAAGAAATAATAAGCTAACATTTTGAGTTTACTAATTTATTGCCACTCTAATACCAATTTAAGTCATAAATGTCGCATATAATTTCAAGAATTTAAACGATTTCGCCGTTACAAATACTCGCTATAGCTACGGCTCGCCTGCGTTTTGTGCCTAGTACTCACTTAAATTTTTAAGCAAATCCAATGCGACTTTATAAATTTAAATTGGTATTACTCCTTCCCTATCCTTCTGCAATCGAAACTCAACACAATTTGGACAAACTATCGAAGCCGCTTGTTCTGGCTACTTTTCATCTTTTACTTACAAAACATTAGGCTCAAACATTGAAACCGTAACAGTACAGCTTAGAGAAGGTACAGGCTGTAGCGGAAATCTAATATCATCAGAATCACACAATCAGTCGAATGGAATAAATACAGTGAATTTCACTTCCTTACCAGCAGTTATAGCAGGACAGGTTTATAGCATTGTCATTAATACTCCAAACACAACTTTAGTCAAAACGAGTAACACATCTACTTATCCCAACGGTATGATTATTGGTGGTTGTTTCATCTTTAATTCTGATATGGAGTTTAGTTATGCTATTGAAAATGAAGTTTGTACTTGAAAAT
>JBNMOV010000219.1:0-8033 GCA_051275765.1 Maribacter sp.
AGGAGAGACATTTGAAATGAATATTGAAATACTATCGGGAGTTTCAGATAGAGATCGAGATCGTTTTTCTGTTTTAGTCGATAATAAAAAAATGGAATTTGGCGGAAATTATCATATTCCAATAACTTTATCTAACACCTCATTAGGAAAGAAAAAATAGAAGCCATAGTATTATGGAGTGATCACAGTCCTAAAGGATATAACGCAGATACTACTTATTATCATTACACTGTAACACCATGAGAAAAGCACTAAAAAAATATACTATCATTTATCTGACGTTCAATGTTTTATTGCTCATCATTTATAGATATTATTTTTATGATAAATCTGCATTTTTTAGTGAGGAGAATATGGCAGCAAGTATAGGAATCGTCAATGAAACACTAGATTGGCTCATTGATTTTTTAAGAAAAAAACCTGCTTTACAAAAGCCATTCCTGAATGTATTTGATACTAATAAAATCATAGTAAAAGGTTTCAGATACCAGAAAGATCGCTTACTAACATCTGATAATAATATTTCAGTAAAAGAGGTTGATATTATTTTAAAGAAATATAATAATCCTCTATTGGATCTAAAAGAATGCCATGATACCACATTTTACAATACCCAAAAAGCCACTAAACTTCGAGATAACGAAGTCAAAGCAATAATAGCGAAGTTCAAGCAATATGCTGTTGAAGATTTAAGAATTTAAAAAGACGATTTAAAAAGACTTTCGTCAGAAGAATTAAAAGCAATTTTTCTATTGACGGAAAACCATTTGATCTTAACTCAGACTGCCTCTAATAATGATTTCGCAGGGATGGTAGGAGGACATTCTCATTTACATCGTTTTTTCCCTGCTATCTTTCCTCAGTATGACGAAATCATACTAGGAGAAACATTTGAAGGAGATCTTACCATTAGTACTTTTTTGGATTTTTATAAAAGAAGAAAAATACCCATTTCAATCTATCTCAATAATAAAAAAATAGAGATGAATACAGATAGATACAAATTCAAATTAAACACGGATTCCCTAGGAAAACAAAAGATAGAAGCCATCATACATTGTACACATCCAGATACTCATAAAACTGGAAAAGACACTACTTATTTAGAATACACTGTAACACCATGATATCATGAATTGGAAAAGAATCTTAATTATTTCGCTGTTGACTAATCTTATTTTATTAGCAGCCGTCTGGTATAAATATAGTATAAGAAACCATCCTTCTACTAAAAAAATAAATGCATTGGTACAGTCATCATTGGCGATGAATAGTAGGGCGATTGAGAGTTCTGTTCAATATATACGACCTACTTTAGACAAAAAACCAAAGCTCAGAGAAACGATTCAAGAAGGTATCGAAAAAATAAGAGAGGAGAATAGTGATGTCATCGATGAAATAAATGGACTGGTCATGAAAATAGAAACTATCGAAAATGATACTGGTGGTATAGATTTGGAAAGGCGTGTGTTGCCTTATCAATTATTGACAGCAGATGGCGGACTGGATTCTATGGATCAGTTTATTGCTAGGCACTTGGTTTTTTTTCGAGGAGACTATTTTGAATAGTGAAAAAGAACTAGGAAAACTGTTACCAGATAATTATGTAGAGAATACCTGTAGTTCTGTTCCAAAACTGGATATAGAAGCTAAAGTGAAGAGCTTGAAAAATATATCATTATTGGAAAGTCGCTTAGTACTACATTCTATACAATTGGATATGAGTAATGTAGAAAGTGTTTATATCAATGCCATTGCTGATCTGATTCCTAGTCATCATAAAACTCGTTTTGAAAAACTGGAAGTCGTGATCAATCCTAAGGCTTCTAGAGTGAACCTAGGCGAAAAATATGAAGCAGAATTAGCAGTAGCAGGATATTTTCCTTCATTCGTAAAAAAATCTACCATAAAAATCAATGGTAAAGAAGATCCATTCAGCGAAGATGGATTGGTGCATTATAAAGTAAAACCAAATAGGCTAGGGAAGCATACTTTAAAATTAGAGGCTCAGATTGTGAATGAACTATCTGGCGAAAGGATGAGTAGTAGTTCTACCTATGAGTATAATGTGTTACCTTAATCTCTAAAGGCGATTTAGGGATTAAACATTAAATTATATAATCTCTAAAATGCAAAAAGCGATTTCTACATTAAAAAAAAGAACCAAATCATTCTTATTATGAAAAATATCTTCTTTTTATTTTTGGCTGCTATCGCTTTATCTTCTTGCAGTATGAAAGGAAGCTGTGATAGTTTCAATATAGATTCTTTTAAGATCATTACAGGATTGGATGTACCACCTATACTTCATGTGAATTGTTTTGAGGATCAAAAATATAAAACTTCTGCCTTTACATTAGATGAAGAAGCTCTTTCTGGTAGCGATAGATATGGTGATATAGAAGGCTATGCAGATTATTTTGAATTCAGCAGAAATCGCCAGCCATTTATTATAAATGATATCTCCACAGGTAGGGATATCAATGCTATTTCTAATAGTGGTCCAGTATATTTTAAGGAAGGAGAAAGCCAGACTTATCTTTGGCGTGCTATGATTATTCCTTCTGTCAATGAATTAATTTTAGAAATAGAAAGACTGCAAGTCATAATAATGGAGAAAACAAGAATAATAATGGAACTAGTAATGGCAAGGGCAGGAATTAGATGATAGCTGCCATTCGTTTTGGTAGTTCTTTTTTAAAGGCTCTTTTATCAATAGGAATCGAAAAAAAGAAGGTAGTCCCTACCTCTGGTTCAGATTCTAACCAAATCTTTCCTTTGTGGCGTTCTACTATTTTTTTGCAGGTAGCGAGTCCTATTCCAGAACCTTCATATTCAGCTGTTCCATGTAATCGTCTGAATATCTCGAATACCTTGTGTTGATATTCTTCTGGGATACCAATGCCATTATCGTTTACTGCAATGACGTAAGTATTACTATTTCTTTCATGAGTAATATTAATGATTTTTTCCTCTTTATCATTATACTTTACTCCATTGGCTATCAAATTTTGAAAGAGACGTTCCATTTGGATAGGATTCACATTGACATTAGGTAAGTCACCTACATTCAGCTTGATGTCCTGACCATAGAATTTACTCGTCAGATTCTTAGCCGCCAATACTGCTGAATCCGCTAAATTAATGACTTCCATATTATCCTTATTACTATTCACTCTTGAATAATTCAATAAGTCTGTCAACATAGTATCCATTCTAGCAGAAGCATTATCTATAAAATTTACGAATTCCATTCCTTGTTCTCCTAATACTTCGCCATACCTCTTTTTTAATAGGCTATTGAAAGAACGAATGGTACGAATAGGTTCTCTCATATCATGAGAAGCTACATAAGCGAATTCTTCTAATTCTTTATTAGATTCTTCTAATGCATCGTTTTGGCTTTCTATGAGTCGATTGGTTTCTTCTAATTGCTTCTTGGTTTTCCTCAATTTCGCATAACCAAAAATAAGCAATAAGATAAAAGGACAGATAGATAATCCAGCAGCGACGAATGTCCACATCTTCACGGTCTGAATATCTCTATCTTTTTTGAGATCTTTGATTTCTTGATCTCTTTTTTGGAGTTCGTAAGCAGTTTTTTTAGATTTTAATTTCCTCAATGATTGCTCATTGACCATCTCATTCTTTATTTCAACATGCGAATTTAAAAACTCATTGGACAATTTATAATTACCTGTTGCAGCATAAAAATCTGCAGCAGATTTATATAAATCTTCTAAAGCTGGTTTAGTATTCAATTCTTCTGCTAGCTTAAGACCTTTGTCTAAATACTTTTTTGACTCACTATAATTTTCTAATTCCAAAAAGATATTAGTAAGCATCCTAGAAGAACTTACAATACCCCATTTATCTTTTACTTTTTCTTTTATCTCCAAAGATTTAAAGTGATAATCCAGAGCCTTCTCAATCTCTTTCTTCTCATAGTAATTATTCGCTAGATTATAATACGAATAAGATATTCCTATTTCGTAATCAATATCCTGAGCTAATTGGAGTGCTTTAAAATTATATTCCAAAGCCAAATCCATACTGTCCAGCTGATCATACACATTCCCCAATGCTCCCCAGGTAGAATATTTAAACTGGAGCTTTTCTATATGATGAGAGAGCTCCTCCGTTTTTATATAATAATCCAAAGCACCTACATAATCTTCTTTAAAAACAAGGATATTACCTAATTGATAATTGGATCTCCACATACCTTTCTTATCATCCAGACCTTCTACTATTTCCAAATTAAGCAATTCATACTCAAAAGCCCATTCCAAATCTCCTAGAAAACGATATGCCAAGGATAATTTATGAACTGCTTTTGATTTATTTTTTCTTAGAATATTAGGATTATTTATAAGGGATTCACTGAGATAAAATACGGCTCTTTCATAATTATGAATAGCATAATATACTGTTCCAAGACGTAAGCATAATTCCTTATTAGCAATTTCCAAATTATAGTATTCTACAATATCCATTGCTTCCCTGTAAGGCTCTAGTGCTAATTCAAAGGAATCTTTTTCTTCAAATTTTATTCCTTCAGATATATATTTAAAAACTTTATTTTGGGCATCATTTAAAGAGGGGATAGGAGTCTTTAGTTCCTTAGTTGACGTACAAAAACCCCTCGGGCAGCTTATGCCAAACAAGAGGAAAGTGATTAAAAATAATGTATGGATATGCTGATTGTCTATAATGTCTTCAATGTTTTAGTTTTGTTCATTACCTATTAAATATTACTTCTAAGAAGTAATATTTAATTTACGGACTTATCCGCAAAGCTAACAGAATAGACTGTTCCCATTTAGGCTTGTAAATAATGAATTATTTACAAGCCTAATAACTGAAAAGGACGACTACAGAATTGTTTAGATTTGATTACTTTATTAAAATAGAAGCAAAAAAGACGTTCATATTTATAAAGTAATCAACTTAAAAGAACTCCTATTATTAGCATCTTAATCATAAAAAATTATTGATTATTCCAAAATAAAACATTGATCTGTAACTAACTGATTGTCAACGTTAATTTTTAATAAAAAAGCATTTTAGAATAATGTCTATTAAGCTTGTCTTATTAGAGTATAAAAAATGTAATGTGGCTGTATTTATTATTGAAGGTATTTAAAAACTACTGTTTTAAGTAACTTCATTATACTATTTCATGGATAGGTCAAAAAGGGGATAACTGTTATGTTGATGTTATCTATATACAATATATCAATACTATTCCATATTAAAAAAATAAGCCATGCTAAAATTAGATATGGCTTATTCTATATATGGTAAAATTAAAATATGCTATGGATCTAATGTTTTGGTTCTGATGATGGACATCCGCCGCCGCCATTACCGTATCCGTATCCATTTCATCACCAAAAGTAACTGATAACCATGACCATACATGATCCACCTTTTACTTTACCAGCTTCAGTCTTAGTAAGGACTTTAAACTTTTTATTCCCTTTTTCATTATCATGAAATTGTAATATACGTATTATTATAATTAAATATTTTTTTTTGTCAGGGAATATATAATTAATAATAATGTACGTAAAATGACACAGGGTTTTTTTATGTTGACAACATAAAAATTCTTAGCATAGTCAGATGCTACAATAAAAAACTACCATATTTTTAGCATAGAAGTCAAAAGGAAAAGGACTAATCAGATGCGTATATTATCATTTTCATATTCTCTTTGTAATCCACTAAAAATCAATACTTAAAATTAGCTTCTACATAGATTATCTGATGGTTCTGGTGGTGGACAATCATCAGCAGCCATTACTGCTTGTGATGCTTGATAATTAGCATATATGGACCTTATTCAAGTTGAAAGCCATCCGCCGCCTTTTACTTGATTCATTTCTGCTTTGCTAAGGATTTTAATATTCTGTTCCCCCATTTTCATCATAAGGTTTTAATATTAAAAAATATAGTATGTTTCAAGTGTTGTATGAATATGTCATATTATTAGAGGTATCACAATCAATACTTATCATTAAGTGTGACAAGCTTAAAAAAAGAAAAAATAAAATCACTATATATTAATCACTACCCAATAATTTGATACACATGGAGAATAGTTTAATAAATTCTTATTCTGTATAAAAAATATCGCTACCAAAGTACTTGAGTAGCGATATTTATTAATAATGCTTTTACATTATTACAATATTTACAAATTATCTGATGGTTCTGGTGGTGGACAATCATGAAGATTTATTAATGATATTCCTTCGTCTTTAGGTCCTTTTCTACGTCCTACCTTATACCCTCCTTTTAATTTCATTAAATCAGTTTTTGAAAGGACTTTTAGGTTTTGCTTTACTTTTTTCATATAGATCTCTTTTAATTAGTTTATTAAAACAGTTTAGCCATAATTTGAATTTATTACTTTATTCAGACTATTAAAAAGATAATTACCTTTTTATGTGACACATTTAACGTAAGCTATCTATAAAAATACAAGTATTAAAAATTGATAATCATAATGTAATACATATATTTATTAATAAATACAAAAAAATGAATATGTCAATAAAAAAAATCCACCTTACATATATGTAAGGTGGATTTTTTTTATTGACTTTGTTTGAAAAAATTCAAACAATACATTTACTTATAGTTCTTTTCTCAATCTTGCTACAGAAATACTCAATTGTTCACGATATTTCGCTACCGTACGTCGAGCTATATTATATCCTCTTTCTTGAAGTAATGTTTTTAATTTTTCATCAGATAGTGGCTTTTTCTTATTTTCATTACCAATAATATCTGTAAGAATCTTCTTCACTTCCAGTGTAGATACTTCCTCTCCACTTTGTGTCTGTAATGATTCTGAGAAAAAATCCTTTAGGCGTTTTGTTCCAAATTCTGTCTGAACATACTTTGAATTCGCTACACGAGAAACGGTAGAAATATCCAAACCTGTCATCTCAGCTATATCCTTCAGAATCATAGGGCGTAGTTTACGCTCATCTCCCGTAGCAAAATAATCATATTGCAATTGGAGAATAGTATACATGGTACGATACATAGTTTGCTGCCTTTGCTTGATCGCATCTATGAACCATCTAGCAGAATCTATTTTTTGCTTGATAAACATGACTGCCTCACGCTGGGATTTATTCGTTTTTTTACCTTTCTTTTTAGTAATAGAATAAGTCTGAAGCATATCTCTATAGCCATCATTGATTCTCAAGTCTGGAGCATTCCTAGAATTCAATTCTAATTCCAGCTCTCCGTTTTTATTACTAATCGTAAAATCTGGAACGATATAATGAACTGCTCTCGAATTAGAACCAGAAGAATAACCACTCGCTGGCTTAGGATTCAGCTTCAATATTTCTTCTATACCTGTTTTTAATTGGCGTTCATTGATATTCAATTGTCTTTGTAGACGAGCATAATGCTTTTTGGAAAATTCGCTAAAATGTTCTTCTACTATTCTCAATGCTAAACGAATGGCTACTTTTTCTTCATAGTCCATCTCTTCATTATTATTCTTTCTGTGCAGTTGTATAGCCAATGCTTCTTGCAGTGTTCTTGCTCCTATTCCTGGAGGATCTAATTTTTGGATACGTTTTAGTGAAGCTTCGATTTCTTCTTCAGAACAAAAAATATTTTGGGAAAACATCAAATCATCAACGATAGCAGCAGGTTCTCTTCTTAAATATCCATCATCATCTATACTTCCTACTATTTGTTCTGCTATGGTCAGATTTCTTTCACTATTGAAATTAATCAATCCTAATTGACGCTCAAGCTGTTCATGGAAACTATGTTCAACTGGCATAGGCATGGTCTTTTCCTCATCATCAGCCGAATAATTACTAATATTCAATTTATAACTAGAAACATCATCTTCCAAATAATCATTCAAATACTCATCCAATTCCACATTGTCACTTGAATCTTTATCATATTCAGCTTCATCTTTCACTTCCTTAGTCTCTTCCTTCGTTTCCATGAAGTGCTCTGTATCATGCAAATCATCATTATTAGAATCA
>JBNMOV010000220.1:0-8008 GCA_051275765.1 Maribacter sp.
TTTGTATCAAATCAATGAACGCCCGCAGCCTAATAGCCTTAGCTATTAAGGCGAGGACGTGAAGCAGAGTTGGAACAAAAGGCACTTTCAAAAGTTAACATTACTTATTTTACAGTATACTAGTGCACTGTAAAGTAAGTTAGTTAAAAATTTGATGAGATTATTTTGGAATATGGCGAGGCATTTTTTGACAGCGTAGCCTTAGCTACGGTGGAGAAAAATAACGATGTCCAAATTTCAAAAGAAGCCATCAAAACTTAAGATTACTTACTTTACAGTGTACTAGTGTACTAACTCATAAGTTAAGGTATGTTAAGCTGCCGTAATTATTAGTTTTTGTTAGGCACAAAAAACGGAGTTACCCCGTAGCGTAATGAGTATTTTTGGAACGACACAGAAGCTGATAAGTATAAATCTTAGGCGTATCGAAATTTATGAGTTAGTCCACTAGATAGAGTATTTCAGATTTAAAAATGCTCTTGTCACACTATATTTAACTTGAGACAAACCTAAACTTTTTAAAAAAATGAGAAAGTATTTTACCTTAACTATCCTTGCCATATTCTGCTTAGGAATGGTAACTGCCCAAAAATCCACTGTGGAGGGTTATGTATTTGAAACGGATAACAGAGGTTTCCTTAGAGAAGTAAGCATCACTGTTTACAGTATCAATAATGCCATCAAAGCAGAAACCATGTCCAATGCGGAAGGTTTTTTCACTTTTGAGGTATCTCCAGGCGAAGATTATAAAATCAAAGGAACAAAAAGCATATTCAAAGAAACATTTGCTACTGTAAAAGCAGATGAACTGAAATCTGGAGGAATAGCCTATGTCAATATGGAAATGCCTAGAAAACCAGGCTATCTTTTTGACGTGACTTTAGCAGATGCTTTTTTTGACGAAGAGGGAATAAAGAATGCTGTAGATAGTACTACTATCGAAATTTATAATAATACGACCAATGAAGAAGTTTTGGTATTAGAAAAGCATCCTTTCCCTGGTTTTACCTACACTTTCGAACAAGGAAATCACTACACTGTGATGGTTCGTAAGAATGAGTATTTTACCAAAAGAATGGAAGCTCATGTCAATATTGATGGCTGTATCCTTTGCTTTGAAGGGATGGGAAATGTAAGGCCTTCTGATAATTTGACAGAAGGAAACACGATGGGTTCATTGTTGGCTAATGTAGAATTGAATAAAATTAGATTGAGCGAAAGCATAAAGATTGAAAATATCTATTACGATTACAATAAAGCAAACATAAGAGAAGATGCAGCTATTGAATTGGATAAGATAGTAGTAATGATGAAGGACAATCCGAATCTTATCATAGAATTAGGTTCTCACACAGATTCCAGAGGTCAAGATCAATACAATCTTGAGCTTTCTGAAAGAAGAGCAAAGTCAGCTGTAGCCTACATCATGAGAAAAGGAGATATTCCTACTACTAGGATTTCTGCACGTGGATATGGAGAATCTAATATTGCGAATAAATGTGCTAATGGAATCGCTTGTTCAGACCAAGAACATGAGCAAAACAGAAGAACCATGATCAAGGTAGTTGGTTTCACTGAGGACAATCCTCTTGATGGAAAAAGCCTGAGAGATATCATCTATGATGAAAACATGGAAAAAGCTACATATGATGATTTTGAATCCTTTGAATATGTAGAAGGAGGAGAATTACCAGATGAAATTAGAAAGGATTTAGAGCGTCAGAAGAAAAGAGCAGAAGAAAAAACTAAGGCGGCACAAACTGCTGAAAACGATACTGCTGTAGCAGAAAAAGTAATACCTCCTACTCAACCAAAAGTAATCACAAAACCCGCAGCTAAGATAGTAGAAAGACCTGAGCCTGTTGTAGCAGAAGTGAAGAAAGCAAAAGCTAATTCTAAGAACGTAGGTAATACTGTGGTTAATAAATCAAAGAAGACTTCTAAGAACAACGCTAACAAAAGAGAAGAGGCTATCGCTTCTACAAGCGTTGAAATTCGTCCAAAGAAGAACCAATTAAAAAAGCATAAGACGATAAAAAAAGATAAAGAGGACAAAATAGCAATGGCAGATGAATTTGATAAAAAAGGAAAAGAAGTTGAAAAGAAGAAGGGATTATTTGGAGAGGATGTAATGAAAGAGCCAACAGATAAAACGCCTATTGAAAAAGCTACTGTTAAGCCAGTATTGAAGGCAAAGCAAATCACTCCAAACTTCTCTGGATATATGATTGAGTTTTTCAATTCTAGCATTGAACTTTCTGAAAACCATTCTATATTCAAACAATATGGAAAGGTAAAAATGGAAAAAACATCTACAGGAGAATATGCATATCTAATCTCTGGTTTCGAGACGAAAAAAGAAGCGGAAAGTTTCTTAGAAAAAGGCATCAGTGTAAGATTCGCTGCTGCCAAAGTAGTACAATTTGCCAGTGGCAAACGTATGGAGAAAAAGTAAGATTAAATTTATTATTAAAAAAAAGACCGTTTGGATGCCATTATTCCAAACGGTCTTTTTAATTTTAGAGTAGATTAGGAATTAAAGCCTTTCCTAAGCCCTCCAAAGGAGGGCAATAACATTGTCGTTCTCCTTTGGAGGGCTTAAGAAAGTCAAAAAACGAATTTCACTATAAAATGGGTAAGTTAACATACGAATTAAGTACTTCTGACCAAATCAAATTACATGGCATCCATTGGAAAATAGATCAGCCTAAAGCTGTCATTTGCTTGGTACATGGAATGGGAGAACACGCAGATAGATATAATCACTTCGCAGATTGGTATAATGCACGAGGCTATGCAGTCATTGCATATGACAGGCGTGGACATGGAAAATCTGGTGGACAAAAAGGGCATACTCCCTCCTATTCCGCTTACTTGGATGAAATCGATCAATTGATTGAAGAATCCAAAAAATGCTATCCTAATCTTCCTTATATCATCTATGGTCATAGCCAAGGAGGAAATTTGGTTTTGAATTATACGATAGACAGAAAGCCGGACGCAGCATGTATAGCTGTTACGGGCCCTTGGATTCAATTAGCGTTCGAGCCACCTAAGTTCTTGGTCATGCTAGGAAAATTCATGTGTAAGATCTATCCAAAATTCAATAACAATAGTGAATTGGATGCTAGTCATATATCCAGGGATAAAGATATTGTCCAGAAATATATTGACGATCCATTAGTACATGATAATATATCTGCCAATACAGGTATCGAAATGATGCAGTCAGGAGAAAAACTAGATGCCTTCAAAGGTACAATGCCGCTTCCTACACTAATCATGCATGGAGGAGAAGATAAAGTAACTTCTGCACCTGCCAGTATTTCATTCGCAGATAGAGTGTCTGGAGATGTTACTTTGAAAATTTGGGACGAATTATACCATGAAGTTCATAATGAACCAGAAAAGGAACAAGTATTTGAATATACCTTGAAGTGGATAGAATCGAAGTTATAAATGAGTTGATTAGATTAATTGGTTAACTAACTTATTAGAAGTTACGATTATCGAACACTCTTTATTAAAAACATACCAGTTTGTAAAATTTAAATTTCTTCAAGCAAATATCAATTCATAAAGAATTAACTCAATCAACTAGTCAATTAAGTCATGCAAACAGACGACTACCAAACCATATCAGCACTTTCTACAGGAGTTTACAAAGAAAAAGGCAGCAAATTCTTTGCTTATGCTCTTCCTGTATTCTCTGATGATGATATTAAAGAACAAGTCGAATGGGTAAAGAAAGAGCATCCTAAGGCAAGGCATCATTGCTTTGCTTTTAGATTAGGAATGGACAAGAATCAATACCGGGCGAATGACGATGGCGAGCCATCTGGCACAGCAGGAAAACCTATTTTAGGACAGATAGATAGTTTTGGACTAACGAATATTATTATCATCGTCGTTCGTTATTTTGGAGGAACAAAGTTAGGTGTACCGGGCTTGATTCATGCTTATAGACAAAGTAGTATCGACGCATTAGAACAGGCAGAAATTATCACTAAAACAGTCGAAAATCACTATCAGCTATCTTTTGGCTACGAAGTGATGAGCGAGGTCATGAATGCCTTAAAAAAGTGGAATATTAATGTCCTTTCGCAAGATTTTGGCAATAGTGCTATCATTAAAATTGCTATTCCTAAAAGTGAATCAGAAACCACCTTACTCCAACTCAAAGCATCTATTCTAAAAATCACGACAGAAGAAGCTTCAGAAAAAGAATTGGAGCAAGTCGAAGTAGAATTGATTTGACCAATCGAAGCTATTTTTTGTTATTATCCTTCTTTTACAAGCATTATTAGCTATTCTTTTTGATATTTGGAATATGGAAAAAAGGAAAGTAAATTATTTTAAGGCAATTCTTACACTAATCATTAGTATTTTATTCCCCTATTCTATTCAAGCACAACAGCCAGAGCCATGTGTTAATCCAGCGATGACACCTACATGCGGAGAAGCTTGTGTCATTTGTGATATCGATGGTTTTTCAGGCATCAATAATAGTACAGTGGTAAGTCCTATGCCTCCTGGTTTTTGTACTACACAAGCACATAATATTACTTGGATAGCATTTGTCGCAGGAAGTGTAAATCTTACCTTAGAAGTAGCTGTGTCTAATTGTCAGACTGGTCTCGGTTTGGAAATAGGTATTTATGAGACATTGGATTGCGTAAATATGCAGCAAGTTTCTAATTGTAATACGGACATTCCTAATAATACGAGTGCAACATTTAGCAATACTCTTCCGCTAGTCGTAGGACAATATTACTACTTCGTGATGGATGGCAGTGATGGAGATATTTGCAATTATCAAGTTACTGTAACAGAGGGAACTACAGAAATTGGAGCATTGACAGCAGTCAATGAAATATTAGGACCAGACACAGCTTGTCCAGGCGTTACACAGAATTTTGAGGTAGAAGAAGTCATTGGAGCTAATTTCACAGACTGGTATCTCAATGGCCTTCTTATTGATAGCCAAAGCGAAATATTAGAACATACATGGGGAGAAGAAGAGGGCACATTCCAGCTTTGTTATAATGCTTATAATGTATGTGACACTATCCCTCAAATTTGCAAAACAATCATAGTAGAAAGCATTCCAGATATCGCTTATATAGAAGATATTTGTACAGATGATTGCTTCTATGTACCAGAAGTCGATACCACTATTTGCGAACCAGGATTTCATACGCTTACTCAAATTACAGATGTAGGCTGTACGAGTGAAGTTACACTAGATTTAACGATTACTCCTCCTGTTTATACGCCTATTACTTTAGAATTTTGCTTTGGAGATACCGTTTTTATTGGTAATGCTCCTTTTACTCAAACAGGCAATTACGAAATATCTCTAGATGGTATCATTGCTTGTGATAGCATCATTCAGTTGGATCTCACGACTTTCCTCTGCGATATAGAAGGCGGATTTGATGATGATAATTTACTATGTAATGGAGGTTCAGATGGTACTTTGGAGTTCAATCTTGTGGATGGTGTTTTCCCTTATACTTTTGCATGGTCAGAAGTGACAGAAGGCTTACTTTCTGGCAATGGCATAAGCGATAATATCTCAGGACAAATCCTCATTCCCAATCTCACAGAAGGTATTTATAGCATTACTGTTTCAGATGCTTCTGGGAGCATGGGAATATTTGTAGGACAGGTATATGAGCCTAATCCAGTTTTAGTCCAATTCGATTATTCTAATTATAATGGATATGGCGTTTCCTGTCTGGATACTGATGATGGAACTATCAACATGACTCCTTCTGGAGGTACACCACCCTATTCTATTATTTGGAATAATGGCGAAACAACTGCCATGATAAATTCATTAAGAGCTGGTACTTATCCTGTTTCTATAACAGATAATAATGACTGTGAAGTCATCTTCATGCCTAGTTTATCTGCTCCAGATAGCATGATTTCTAATCTGACCATTACCAATCCAGGTTGTAATCCAGATGATAGTGGAATCATTGCAGTCAGTAGTATAAATGGTGGTGTAGCTCCTTATTTATATGATTTTGATTTGAATGGATTTTCAAGTGATTCTAGTTATAATAATCTATTTTCAGGTGATTATCAAGTCGCTGTTTTGGATGATAATGGCTGCTTAACAGAAACGAATGCTACTCTTATAGAACCTAATGTTTTAGTCATGACGCTAGGACAAGATCTCCTAATATTCTTAGGGGATAGCGTACAAATTACTCCTTTTACTAATCTCAATAGTGCCGCTTTTGAATGGGAATATGAAGTTGGAATTTCATGTTTGGATTGTAGAGAACCATTTTTGAGACCTTTTGAAACAACAACTTACATCGCCACAGCTACCATGTCTAATGGCTGTACACAAAGAGATTCTGTAACGATTTTTGTAGAGAAAAGAAGAAATTTCTTCGTTCCTAATGCCTTCAGTCCTAATGCTGATGGAGCCAATGATATCCTACAATTATTTGGTGGATTAGAAGTCAGTCATGTAATAGATTTTCATTTATTTTCCAGATGGGGAGAACTCATTTATTTACAAAAAAATCTACCTATCAATAATTTTAATTATGGATGGGATGGCACTTTTAATGGCAAAAATGCTCAAGAAGGGGTCTATGTATGGACGGCAACTGTGGTGTTTTTGGATGGAGAGATTCTTCGTTTTAATGGAGATGTTACTTTGATTAGATAGTAATTAACTATTAGTAAATTACTTTACTAACTGATGTTACGCATAGCTAGATTAGAAGCTATTCTAATTTGATGGTGACTAGTCATTATATTTTAGTGCTTTACTTGCTGGTTCTTGTTCTTTTTTGTAAAAAAAAGAACCAAAAATTACCCTACTGGATGCAGTTCTTAACGCTCCGACAATACTCAAAACCCTAAACAAAATAAAACTCGCCTTGGCAGTATTTCTTTTGCTTAATTTCATCTATAATTATAACTACAACATTTTTGTAATCGCCAGTTTTATGCTCAAACAGTATTTTGTTTTAAACGGATTTTAAGTGCTTTTTGAGCGTCAAAAAATCCATCGGGTCTAGATTTTTTTGGTACTTTTTTTATCAATAAAAAAAAGTACGGAGGCAACTAAAATAACTGAAACCAAAACGCTGCATAGCGTTATTCAACGACGAAAAATATTCTCACAAACTGATCATGTGTAACATCAGTTACTAATAGTTAATTATGGTGTAAAGCCTAAGTGAAACATATTCAATAACCTGAAAACCAATCCTTTGTAATTCACATTTCTTGCGATTATTCTATCTATTGCAAATGTAAGAAAGATGAAAAAGAATATTCCACCCATAGGAGAAGCATCTTTTCCACAAATACCAATGAATCCTAAAATGGAAAGAATAAATATAATCAGACAAACAAAAATGGTGTGAAAGCAATACTCCATTTTTTATTTTTTAGTTCATCGTCTTCTGTATCTAGTATTTCATTATTCACCATATTTATTTGTTTGAAAGTCCATTACCTAGCTGGTAACTGCTAACTGTTCACTGTAATGGCTCACCATTTGCATCTGTAGTCAATACATCGCTCATATAATCAAGAAAAGGACGCATAGTTCGAAATGTAGTGACTGCCTTTTTCAAAAAGCCTTTAGAAGTCACTTCTTCGTCTGTGAATTTTTCTGAGATAAGGAATTGCTTATGCCTTAAAAATTCTACAGAAGGATGATCTTTTGCATAACCACGAGGTGCAGTTTTCAGTCGATTACCATCTAGTTTATCAAAGTGCTTTTTGAAATCCTTAGCATTGACAATATCCCTTAAAGAAGAATCATCTACAGCTATTTCCTGTCTTATTCTAGCCAAATCTGCTGTATTCGGATTCCAAAAACCTCCACTTATCATAGATTCACCGCCTGGCTGAAAATGAAAGTATAAACCTCCTCTTTTCCACTTCGTCGCACGAACCATAAAGCCACTGAGATGTTGCTTGTAAGGCGATTTATCCTTAGAAAAACGAACATCTCGATAGATTCTAT
>JBNMOV010000221.1:0-7998 GCA_051275765.1 Maribacter sp.
CTCCACCGTAGCTAAGGCTACGCTGTCAAAAAATGCCTCGCCATATTCCAAAATAATCTCATCAAAATATTAAACAACTTACTTTACAGTGTACTTAGGGATGAGAAACAAAAAGGCAAGTTAGAAGGTAGCGTTTATTTGTTTCTCGTCCCTAAACCTCCATGTCCTTCGAAAATTCATATCATAAACATCAAATTTATCATGGAGTAATTTTTTAACAGATGCAAACTGTTTCTTATTACCTAAAGAACCATGCAACAATAATAATTTTGCTTCCTTTTTTTTCGTTTTATGTATTCTTCCTTTTTTTTCGCTTTCTAATAATTATAATTATAAAAATAATAAATAAAGAAACAATCCCTACTGCCCAAGGCAATACTTTTTTAATTATTTTCTTTTTGAATTTCCTTTCGACTTCTTTAATTACCTCGTAATTTACGGGCATTTTTAATACGCCAACATTAGCAACATAAGCTTTATAATCTTCTTTTAATTCTTGAAAAAATTCTGGAATGAAAGTAGAAAGATCAGTAGTTTCTCCAGGATCATTTTTAATATTAAATATTCGCCATATTTCATCTCCATAAGGTTTACCTGTTTTTACTAATTTAAAATCTCCTTTGAATATGGCGATTTGTCCACCAGCTTCCATTATTATGGGTTCATGTATTTGATAAACTTTATCTACCTCATTTGTCAATAATGGATACAGACTTCGCCCCGTGATAGGATTATCTGCATTTTTATCATCAGAAATTCCTACTAATTCCATGATCGTAGGCGTGACATCTGTAATAAATGAAAAAGCAGTTTCTTTCTGGATAGGTAATCCTATACCAGAAATGATAAGTGGAACTCTTAAGCCTCCTTCGCCTGAATAAAACTTAAAAAAACTACTAGGCGAAGCCGCGGCACTAGCAAATTCTGGGCCTATAAAATTCCAAGATCCTTTCTCTCCTAATCGTTCATAATCTGTATGGTATCCCACAGATTTCAGCCAAAGTCCCATTCCCTTGACCAAAGAAGGATCACTAGCTTCTGGACCATTATCAGATGTAACAATAAAAATAGTATTATCCAATTTTCCCTTTTCTTCCAAATAGGCGATATACCTGCCAATATTATCATCCATAGCTTCTAGCATTGCTGCATTGACAGCCATTGCTTTAGCTTTTGTCTTTTTGTCTTCTTCAGATAAGTCGTCCCATTTTTTGAGCATAGGTAACATATCGCCTAAAGGAGCATCAACAGGAATCAATCCTAATTTTTTAGCATTTTCAAAACGCTTCACACGCAGTTTTGCCCAGCCATCATCATAAACTCCCTTATATCTTTCAATATATTCTTTTGGAGCTTGAACAGGAATATGTACAGCTTGGAAAGAAAGAAAAGCAAAGAAAGGCTCTTCATCATTTTCTTCTTCATCCATAAAGGACATCATCTTATCCACTAGAAAACGGGAAGAATAAAAATTATCAGGTAAATTGACTTCTTTTCCATCTTCAATCCAAGGTGGCTTAGATTGAGTAGGTAAATATGCTTTATGTTCATAATTATCTGCACCAGAAGCATCTAATATATAACTGCGATCAAAACCTCTTTTAGTAGGCAATGTATTTTCAGTATGTCCCAAATGCCATTTGCCGGTAACGTAAGTATTATAGCCATGATTTTTTAATCTAGTACCAATAGTTTGCACCTTATTATTCAATACGCCTTCATAACCAGGCCTTTCCATATATTCTTCTGGTAAAAATAAAGGCAAATTAGGCACGCCAGTCAAATGACTATCATAACCAGTAAGTAGCATAGCTCTAGAAGGAGCGCACATTGGCGAAGCATGATAATTGGTAAAAATAGTCCCCTTATTAGCTAATCTATCAATATTAGGCGTGGAAGCTTCTCCGCCATAAACACCAAAATCCATTAAAGCAACATCGTCTGCTAGAATGAGGACGATGTTGGGTTTGGTAGGAATGCTGTCTGCCATTAATGGCGAAATATTGATAATAAAAAAGCAAATGAATAATACTAGTTGATGGATTTTCATACGAACTAAATTGACGTTAGATATTTGTTATAATAACACCATAATTTTACAATGAGTTAAAAACCATTACGATAGATGTTCTTTTAATAATTGAATAGGGTAGAAATATTCAATTCAATAGTCCGTGGCGTTTTTTCAAATTTCTGTAAATCAATTAGTTACGAATTTATGGTTTTTTAAACTCAAAAACACAACCTATTAACTATTAGTCTGTTACGAAATTTAATTTACTTAATGTATTTAGTTATTGAAAAACACCACGGACTATTGCAATTGTAAATATAATTTTTTCAAGTAAGAGCCAACTATACATAAGTGAAACGTATTTAATAAATTGAGTCAGAATGGGTAGTAATTTTTTCTTCTAAAGAATTCAAAAAATTGTTACATAGCTGTAGCTACGGAACTATTTTTTATGTTTTTTAGAAGGAAAAAGAACAAGCATAATGGCTCAGGTTATTGAATTCGTTTCACTTAAGTGTAGTTTTGAAGAATTTTTAGTACAATATTTTACTTTCTAAATCCAAATTCATTAAAATACCCATATTTTCATAAAATAAACATATCTTTGCACTTTATTTACAGAAGGTAGTTATTCTGCATAGGGAAAGAGCTAATTTTATTAAGCTCTCAGGAGGGTTCGCCCCCTCACATCAAGACCTAGGAAAACAGGCTTGGCAATCGTAAACTGGCACGCGGAAAGACTATCATAAAGATTATTTAAATTATGGAGACTTACGCAGAGTCAGGATTGAAGCCGGAGATCATTAAGGCAGTTGCAGATATGGGTTTTGAAACACCTACACCCATTCAAGCTAAAGCAATCCCGTATTTAATTGAAAACCAAGGTGACTTGGTAGCATTAGCCCAAACAGGTACAGGAAAAACGGCAGCATTCAGTCTGCCTATCGTAGAGCAGTTAGATGTTGATGACAAGAGTGTTCAAGCATTTATTTTGAGTCCTACCAGGGAATTAGCTTTACAAATAGCCAACGACATTAAATCTTATACGAAGTACATGACAGGCGTAAAAGTCGTTCCTGTATATGGTGGTGCTAGAATTGATACCCAAATCAAGCAATTGAGAGACGGTGGACAAATCGTAGCAGGTACACCAGGTCGTGTATGTGATTTGATTAGAAGAAAGAAACTCGATTTGAGTAATATCAAATGGGTAGTATTGGATGAGGCAGATGAGATGTTGTCTATGGGTTTCAAGGAAGAATTAGATTTCATCCTTGAACAAACACCAGATTCTAAGCAAACTTTGCTTTTTTCTGCTACGATGCCAAAGGATATTTCACGTATTGCTAAGAAATACATGAATGATCCTTTTGAGATCACAGCAGGTACAAAAAATGCTGGAGCTAAGAATGTAGAACACCTTTACTACACCGTTTCATTCAGAAATAAATACGCTACACTTAAGCGTATTGCCGATGTGAATCCTGATATATATGGTATTATTTTCTGTCGTACTAGAAGAGAAACTAAGGAAGTGGCTGATCGCTTAATGGCTGATGGTTATAATGCAGATGCATTACATGGTGATTTATCACAAGCACAGCGTGATGTCGTAATGGGACGTTTCAGAGCGAAGCATTTACAAATATTAGTGGCTACAGATGTAGCTGCAAGAGGTATCGATATAACTGATTTGACACACGTCATCAATTATAGCCTTCCAGATCAATCAGAATCATACATTCACAGAAGTGGACGTACTGGGCGTGCAGGAAAAGCAGGTATATCTATCGCTTTGATTTCTTCTAAGGAAACGCGTAAGATCAAGACCTTGGAAAGAATGGTAGGTAAGGATTTCCAAAGGGGAGTCATTCCTAAAGGAAAAGAGATTACTGAAACTCGTTTGTTGGATGTAATTAATAAATTGAAGGCAGTAGAGGTCGATGAGGAAAATATCGCTGAATTCATGCCAGATATTTATACGAGCTTGGAGGATTTTGATAAGGAACAGTTGATCAAGAAGATCGTTTCTATGGAATTCAATAGACTGATAGCATATTACAAAAATGAACCAGAATTGAATGAAAGCCGAGGACGAGATAGAGATAGCGATGGCGGTGGACGAGATGGTAGAAGAAGAGGAAGAGATAGAGATGGTGGTGGAAGAGATGAGAGAAGAAGAGGTGATAGAGGCGACAGAGAAGAGAGAGGCGACAGAGAAGAGAGAGAGAGAGGAAGCGATTTTACCCGTTTTCATATTAATATAGGTTCTAAGCAAGACATTAATCCTGCTAGATTGATGGGAATGATCAATGATTATCCTACGATTAGTAAGGCAGATATAGGTCAGATAGAAATCTTCAAGAAGTTCTCTTTCTTTGATATTGAAGCTAGTTACCAAGATGAGGTAATGAGTTCATTCAATGGTACTGATTTTGAAGGACAAGAAATCAAGATAGAACCTGTGAAAACTCCACCTAAATCAAGAGGTGGCAGCGGAGGCGGAGAAAGAAGATCTTCTGGTAGAAAGCCACGTACTTCAGGAGGAAACAGAGCTAGAAGAAGCAGAGATAGAGATAAGTTCAAGGGAAAGAAGAATAGATTTTAATTAGCCACTAGATGCTAATTGGAATATAATATAACGAAGACTTTTGGGATTTTTAATCCTAAAAGTCTTTGTTGTTAAGTACTAATACGCAATTGAATAATAACTTTCGTATATAAATGGACTCCTTTAGCTGATTACTTCGTTACAAATACTCGCTGATGCTAAGGCATCGCCTGCGTTTTGTACTTCGTCCTCAACAAAATGAGTAACATATCCAATACGAAATACATTATTCAATTGTGTATAATCCTACATATAATTTGGCTTGGTACTTAAAGGATATAAGAAACTATAATTCAGACAATGGAAGCGAAGAGAGTCAGTGATTCAAGTACCATCATGACAGAAATGATCATGCCCAATGATACCAATCCATTAGGAAACCTAATGGGAGGTAATCTATTGCGTTGGATGGATATCGCAGGAGGAATTTGTGCTGGAAAGCATTGCGAAAAGCATACAGTAACAGCATCTGTAGATCATGTTTCTTTTCGGAAACCGATTTTAGTCGGAGATGTGATTACGATAGAGGCATCTGTCACACGTGCTTTTACGACTTCTGTAGAAGTATACGTGGAAGTATTCGCAGCAAATATCAAAGGCAAGAATAATCGCCTTTGTAATAATGCTTATTATACTTTCGTAGGTTTGGATGATGAAAACCATAGACCTACTAAAATACCTGCTGTTTTACCTTTATCTACTGATGAGCAACAACAGTATGAATCTGCCATACGTAGAAGGGAAATTCGTTTGATTTTGAGTAATCGAATGAAGCCAGAGGATGCTTCTAATTTGAAGGAGTTGTTTGGAGGGAAGTAGGTGGATGATAATACAGCTTAATATTAGTATGTGTTGTGTATGTGTGCATTGTGATGTATATTCATATGTTACAGGTAATGAGGTCGAAACCAAGAACCGTCAAATTAGATTTTTAACGCAAAGCGTCATAAATACTGATTAATCCCTAGATACTGTTGAGTGCGTAACATCAGCTATAATATAAACCAATGCCGTATTCATTTGACATGAATACGGCATTGGTTTAAGTATTGTACTAATTTAGTTATCTGTAACTATATTCTATTTCTAAACGCCACCCTTTTTACCAAAATTGCCGTCGTACTTATTAGAAATAATAGAACTACACCTACTTTTTAATTTTCTAACTTTTTTAATTTTCTCTGGTGACAAACTATTTATATAGTTGTTGAAACCAGGAGAATCAAATTCAGAATATTTTCTTATTGTTCTCTCCCAGTCAGTATTCTTATACCTAGAATATCCATATTCAACACCATCTACAAAATTTTCTAAAGCTCTTATGCAGGAATCCTCTTTTGGATTAGTTGCAGGAATATCATTTGATGTACTTGCGAAAGAAGTTGTCGTACAAGCAAGAACTATTGCTAAAAATAAAATCTGTAAATTTTTCATAACTCTATATTTTATAAATTTATGAAAACCTGTCGTTTAAATAAATTCAGTTTTAAATAATTAGTTGATTCACAGTATTTGACGAGGAAAAGCTTTCCTTTCGTTACAGATTATTCAATTAGTCTGACTAATAACTTAAAATAACTGACCAATACATCCATCTATTAGACTAATAAGGGTTCTAATTCTAAGGGCGTAGGCAAAAAGCAAGCTATCTAAATTGACTTGTTATTTTTTGTCAGTTCTGTCTGTGCCATTATAGCTTGGCTTTATTCCACACTTGGTATAGGCAGACACGAAGATCCTGAATTCGGCAATAGATTTTCTAGTACTAATTGGAATGGACTATAACTCATTTAATTTAAATACATGAAGCCAAAACTAAAACATCAAAAAAACTGAATCAAAAGAAAATACTTGTAATAATTAAGGCATCGTGTGGTCCGCATTACCCAACATCAAGAGCCGCTTACGGATTGTCGAGAGCCTGCGGCAAATATATAAAATTCAATGTTGCTAATTTTTTTTGGGTTTCTCTTTATTTTCTTAGCTTTATAAGAACAATACCCAATAATAACTATTCTTAAAAAATATTTTCACATAAATTAAGGGCTAGGTATATTGGGAATATATTCAATATTGTACAATACATTCCTATATGGGATGTATTGTACAATAGAAATGAGTATTGTTGTACATACTCGGGACGTTGGCAGTAATTCGATTAAAATTGAAATTAAATGCAAAAATAATGGGTTGGACTACTAGTAATAATTACGATATTGTTGAACTTCATTTAAAAGATGGCAAAATAAATTCAATAAAAAATTTATATCATTTAAAATACCCTAATGATTTTTCTCCTAATTTTAAAGAGCCTGACATTGCGAAACTATATTTAGTTAGAGATTCAAATTTTTATCAATATGTAGGTACTACATTCCAGTCAATCACCAAAAGACTCAAGCAAGGTTTAAGTGCAAATGGTAAAAAAGGGTATCATGGTTACAAATGGAAAAACAAATCAAAAGTAGAGGTTTTTGTTTGGACATTCGAGGGTATTAATAAATCAGAAATAGAAAATATTGAAGCCGAATTAATATTTAAAATTAGACAGAAGTATGGAATATGGACTATTTCTCAAAATGAAATTCACTTCAATAATAATTTTATATTTGGAAGAATTATTGCAAATGATATTTTTAATTTTCTAGAATCTACCCATTCTAAATATTCTTCCATCTTAATTGACAAAAGATCTGATTCAATCTTTAAAAATCCTATCCAATATGGCTTAAGAGGTGACCCATTTCTATGGAAAGAACTGAAAGTTACTTATGAGCTATCCAATGTGAAAACTGAAAAAGAATTTGAAGAATTTCTTTACTCTACTTTTGAGAAAGTAACTGGTGAAAAATTAATTCCAGACCAAACTTATGATGTATCAAGATACCAATTTGGCGGAATGTCAAGCGGTAGTGTCCATGGAAATTTTTGGATAGAGAAAGGCTTCCCTTTATTGATTGAACAATTTAGGAAAGCCACAAAATAAAAAACTACTGCCAACAAGGATTATATTCCATACCTCTAGCTAGCTTCAGTTCAGGTACGTATCAACAGTAGTCTTGGCAATTTCACCGCCATATTTTCGGTCAATGGTTTGAAAATTATTGTCAGAAAAATATGGCTTATTACAGATTTTTGTATCTTGTTCTCCGCGTGCTAGAGGTACGATATATACTCGCAACGTTAAATTCGCAATCCTCGCTTCGCTCGTTTTGCGAATTTAACGTTGCGACAAGCGACTGAAATCGGTCGTTTGTAAACCGACAGGGGATATTTTGGCTACCCAACTCTGCCATCCATTGTTAACCTTCTGTCAGTCGAAAAAAGAGGAACGACAGATTATCCAGTCTGGCTGTGGAATGTCCAGCCCAGG
>JBNMOV010000222.1:0-7980 GCA_051275765.1 Maribacter sp.
ACGAGGAAAACATAAGCGATATAGTAAAGCTAAATCTAGAAATGGAAGGCTATGAAGTCGTGGCAACAGGAAATGGAAAAACGGCAGTCAAATATACCAACGAACAGCATTTTGACTTGTTAATTTTGGATGTCATGCTACCAGAAGTAGATGGTTTTAGCATCTGTGAACAAGTGAGACTGAAAAATTCTGACGTTCCTATCATCATGCTGACTGCGAAAGATACACCTAAGGACAGAATTCAAGGACTTAAGCGTGGAGCAGACGATTATTTGACCAAACCTTTCAATCTAGAAGAATTATTATTGCGTGTAGCCAATCTCATCAAACGCAGCCAAAAACAAAGCAGACCTTTGGAGGAAATCTTTCGTTTTGGAACGAATGAAGTCAATTTCAGCACCTTTGATGCCATAGGTCAGCAAGGGCCATTTCGTCTGACAAAGAAGGAAGCTATGCTACTAAAACTCCTTGCAGAGCGAAAAGACGAAGTCATCAGCCGTCAGCAAATCCTTCAAGCAGTCTGGGGATATGACGTATATCCTTCTACTCGAACGATTGATAATTTTATTCTCGCTTTCAGAAAATATTTTGAAGAAGATCCAAAGGATCCTCATTTTTTCCAATCTGTACGAGGTGTAGGTTATCGTTTTGTGGAATAAAATCCGTCCAAAACTCATGCTAAAAAACTCGATTAGGACATTCAATTATTGCTGGAATCTGTTCATTCCATTCGGAATGGCAGCTACAGCCATCTGGTTTGAATCACCATATTCCCTCTGGTTTATTTGGGGAGGTTGGATAGTTTTCATGCTACATATTTTATTATTTGGACAAATAAAAAAAGTAATCTGGGAAGAACTCCCTGTCATGCTTCCTTATTTTATCCTTAGGATTCCCCTTATTTTACTCATTCCTAGCTTCAATGATTTCCTGACAATAAAGGACTATTTTTATTCGGAAGTTTTGGCAGAAACGGTTTCCATAATTCTCATTCTCATCGGCTTCATGTTCCTCTATAAAGAGAATGGCGAACCCGTATATAAACAAGCTGGACTAGTTATTAATTTAATGGCAGTAAGTTTTATGCTCGTTTCTTTATTTCCTTTTGTCATCACTATTTATGAGCATTATATCCGTGCCGGAAAATACTCCCTCATCTATGCTGCAGCCATTTTAATTCCCAGTTTATTTTTTCAATTCAGATTATTAAAAAGGTACGTAAGTGGCGATATCAGTAAACAAGAAGTTAGTCAGGGATATAGCGATGATCAGGCATCAGTTATGATTGTTTTAGCGATTGTTGCTTGGTTGGTTTTATTAAGTATCTTATATGCTTTGAAGGTGAATGAGATTATTTAAATATCATTTTTTCAATAATTTAAACGAATCAAAAAAGTCATGGACTTCCTTATTTTTTTCTTTAACCATCGAAAGCACACCAAATAAATACAACCGATTTTCAATTAAAAATACTCTATAAAAACCTATCATCTTTCCATCATACATGCTAGAATGAAATTCATAACCATCATATTCTTTATATTTTATTTTATTCTTCTCAATTAATATTGCGTTAGTAGAATTTAAAGAACCCGCTATACTTCTTTCATAAAACTCCTCCGCATCATAGTCTATTAATTTAGGGTATTTTGTTTCTGCTGATATAAAAAATAAATTATCTTCGCTATCTTTCTTTTCCATCATTTTAGTAATAAGATTAACGGTTCCATGTTCTGTTTCTACAAAAGAACTTTCAGTTATAAATTTCCCAAGAAAATCAACTGCATAAGTTTCTTTTTTTATCACTGTAAATCCATAATCTATTTTATTTTTTGGTGCATCAACTAATTCAAATGAATCAAAAAACAAATCATTATCTGTACTAAACCAATTATCAGATTTAGAAATAATAAATAATACAATTAACTGATTTCTAACAATATAAGATTTAAGAATCAAATGAGAATTAGATTCTTTTACTTTCATTTTAAAAACCTTTCCCGGATAACCTTCTATCATATCCAATGAAGTAGATAATAATTCAATAGCATCTCCAGTCCCAGTAATACTACTAACAGAAGTATCTAAAAGATTACTAATAAATTGGTAGGAAGAATCCGAATAAATATATGATGAAGGAAAATTCATATTCATCATCATATAACCCAAATTAGTATTTTTAGTATATTCAAAATCATAATCTTTTTCCCAAGTTTCCAAAAATATCGTATCTATTCCTTCTATTATCGTATCCACGCTTTCGACAGGTTCAGCTGGGAATTTTATTTTACAATAACCAGCATTTATCTCAAAATTTTGAGCTGCACAAAAAATAGGTGATAAGACAAAAATTAAAAAAATAGTAAATCTCATTTTTATTATATTTTTAAAATACTTGAATCCAAGATATGAAAAGTAGAATCATTTATAAATATACAAAAAAAGAGCCGGATAAAATCCGGCTCTCTCTATTATTCAAATCACAAACTTATTGTCTATTAAATACTTATAATCAATTATAGTCTATCGACTAAATTGCGTTTACGCAATTTAAATTATAAATAATACTCATTCTTAGCAATGATCGCCTCCCCTACTTTTCTACGAATCAACATAGAATTAATAGGCACATATTTAGCGTAGCGTTTTACACCCATCACTAAAGTACGTAGCATATCTCCTTCCGCCCAAGCACAAACTGTTCTTCTCGCATTCAAACTACATCTTTCCATCGCATCATCTAGATATACTCTAGCAATGTTCAATTCTACTTCAGCAGCAGCTTCACCTTTTATTCCAGCTAATTTAATGGCACGAAACATAGCAGATTCAGACACATAAATATCGCCCATTATGTCAGCCATCATCATTAGGATCTCTTGTTCTTCATCCAATCCTTTCATGAAATGCTGAACAGTAGAACCCGCTACCATCAAAAACATCTTTTTCATGTTCTTAATCATTGTCAATTCACGACCATACTTACCTTCTGGTTCGCCTATAGATGGCATAGATGTCAATTCCTTCTGAATTGCCATAGCTGGAGTCATCATATCTATCTGACCCTTCATGACCTTTTTCAATAACATATCTACAGAAAGCATACGATTGATTTCATTCGTACCTTCAAAGATTCTATTGATACGAGCATCTCTATATGCAGAAGCCATTGGTCCTTCTTCAGAGTAACCCATTCCTCCATAAATCTGTAGTCCTTCATCCACCACATAATCCAAACATTCAGAACCCCATACTTTCATGATGGCACATTCTATTGCATATTCCTCTGCTGCTCCCAGCAAGGATTCTGAAAGCGACTTGCCTGCTTCTTGCGACTTATGTTCCATCGCTCCGATATCATGACTTGCACGATAAATGGCAGTTTCTACCGCCCATGTACGAATCGCCTGCTCTGCGATCTTATATTTGATTGCTCCAAAATTAGAAATCGGTTGCTTGAACTGATGTCTTTCATTCGCATATTTTACAGAATTCGTAGCAATCTCCTTAGAAGCTCCTATCACACCTGCTCCCAATTTGATACGACCCACATTCAATATATTGAAGGCGATTCTATGTCCTTTTCCTATTTCTCCTAATACATTTCCTACTGGTACTTTTACATTCTCTAAAAATACCTGACGAGTAGAAGAACCTTTGATACCTAATTTTTGCTCCTCTGCTCCTGTCGTCAATCCACCAAAATCACGCTCTACGATGAATCCTGTGAATTTTTCGCCATTTACCTTCGCAAATACTACGAATACATCAGCAAAACCACCATTCGTGATCCACATCTTCTGACCATTCAAAACATAATGCTGTCCATCTTCAGATAGAACTGCCTTAGTCTTAGCTGCTAATGCATCAGAACCAGAACCTGGTTCAGTCAAACAATAAGCTGCATACTTTGTTCCTGCTACTAATTCAGGAAGGTATGTTGCTTTTTGCTCATCCGTTCCGAAATAAAGGATAGGTAACATTCCTATTCCCGTATGTGCTCCTTGGGATAAGGTAAATGATCTCGACCTGGAAAATACTTCCGTCAATAGCATATTCGTGACAAAATCTTGCATAGAACCACCATATTCCTCTGGGATTGCTGTTCCTAATAGACCAAATTCTCCTGCTTTGGTCAATAATTGCTTCGTCAACTCGATGTCGAGTTTTTCTAGCTTATCAATATTAGGAAGGATGAAATTATCCACAAAATCATTGACCATATCCTTGATCATCAACTGTTCTTCTGAATAATCTTCTGGAATAAAAATATTCATTGGATCTTGATCCTTAATCAAAAACTCTCCTCCTTTTAATTGGCTAATTTTCTCTAATGTCTCCATTTTATTCTATTGTTAGATTTGCTTGTGTAAAATATGGCTGGAGCAATTTTGCCGTACCCCATCGAAATAATAGAGTAAATCCGTTCTTAAAACACGAATATTACTCTAACTGTAACTCAAAAATAAAGATTTAGTTTTGCCAAAACAAGTTTTTTAGCGAAAATTCGCTAAAAAATAAAAATAACTGGTTTAGTACTACTAATAAATACAAAATAACAATCGTTATTTTTTTTAAAAAAGTGTAACCAATACTAAAATATGCATTATATAGCTGAAAAGGATTGTCGGAAACAGAGATTATGATTTTGAGGAGTATCGCCAATTTTGTATGAAAATTCTAAGATGAAAGGGAATACCATATCAAAAAATTCACAAATAAATCGTAATCTTACAGTAGATGACAAAGTAAAATCAACTGCCTCTGTGAATAATACGATTTCAAATAGTGATATGGATGCCGAATGGAAAATTATCCAAGCGGCACAGAAGAACCCTGCGGGTTTCAGACCCTTGTATGAAAAATACTATGTTTCCATCTTTCGTTTTGTACTGAAAAGGGCAGGCGAAGAAAACATAGCTGCGGATATTAGTTCGCAAGTTTTTCTTAAGGCAATGAACAAGTTACCTAAGTACGAATATAGAGGTCTACCTTTTTCTGCATGGCTATATAGGATTGCCAGTAATGAGGTGACGCAATATTTCAGAAAGTCCTCCAAAAGCCGAGTGATTAGTATCAATGATGCTACTATGCCGGAATTGGTAACTGAAGAATATAGTGACGATACCGAACAACAAAGAACAGTATTAAAACAAATGCTGTCTGAATTGAAGGATGATGATCTGATCATGGTAGAACTTCGATTTTTTGAACAACGTTCATTCAAGGAAATCGCTGGAATTCTAAACATGACAGAAAGTAACGCCAAGGTAAAGACCTACAGAATAATAGAAAGGATGAAAAAAAAAGCTCGAAAGAATAGTGAATAATTACCCCACCCCTAATTAAAATCATGGAGCGATGAAACAACAGAATTAGATTAATAAACGTATTTTCTTTACCCCATAAAGAGATAAGCATATGAAGCAGACTTACAATTATAAATTTAACCCACCAGAACCCAGCGATGAGCATATAAGGAGTCATATGGACTTTGATGCCTTGCTAAAACAGGTGGAACATCCCGAAATGAAAGGAGTGGTAGTCATCCCTCCTTCCAAGCAAGCCAAACGCGTTTTCTTGCGTCCTTCCTATATTGGTGCAGCAGTTGCAGCAACTTTGGTTGGGGTAGTTTTCTTTAGTCAATTTTATACGGGATCCTCTAATAATACTTATAACACTTTAGCTAATAATTATTTCAATCAACAACCATATATCAATCCGCCTTATGAGCAGATACAGCCAAAATTTGTAGCACATAATATGAATGCAGATAAAGGTGGATTTATCAGAATGAATGGACTTTCTAATATCAATGTACCTTCATCTGCATTTTTGGATGAGAATGGAAATCCCGTTTCTGGAAATGTTAATATCAAGTATAGAAACTTGGATGATGCCAGTGAATACTTTATGTCTGGTATTCCTATGCAATATGATTCTTTAGGAAAAAAATATGATTTTAAAACGACACAGTTATTTGAAATCTATGCAGAAAAAGATGGTAAGCAATTGAAGATGAATCCAGAAAAAGGAATGCAAATATCCTTTTTTGGAAAAGAAATGGCTATAGCTGATGCAAAATCAGCAGGCAGTCTAGGAGTTTATCAATTGATGAATAATGATAAGAATTGGTCGTATAGAGGTCAGTCAAAATCTGTGTTTACTTCTGTAAATCAGCCAAAGGATATATCAGCATTAAAAACACAAGTCAATAGAGAACATAGTGCTGCAATAGAAGCATTACGCCAAGCTAAACAAAGTAAATTAGCAGAAATACAAGCACAATATACAACTACTGCACTACCTCAAAAACCTATCAAGTTCGACCCTAATAAAATTACTTTCGATTTGAATTTCAACTTCGAACCATCAGATGGAAATGCTCAATATAAAGGATTGAAATGGCAACCAAAAGGAGATGAAAAAGCATTAAAAATGGTCGCTGCAACGGAATGGTTTGAGGATGAGATTACATTGAGAAAAGTATCTAACAATCTGTATAAGCTTCATTTTGATAAAGGAGATGTCCATGTAGAACTGGAAGCTATTCCCGTATTATCTGGAGCAGAATTCCACTCAGCAATATCTGACTATAAGGTCACTGTAGCTGAAATAAATGCTAATAAAAATAGTAGCACAGCAAATAACGCAACAGCTATCCAAGCTTTAGAAGCACAATTAGTACTTGATATCGCTGCTGTAGAAAATGATTTAATTGAAAAATTAAATGCATTAAATACTCCTCAAAATAATGCTACTCAATTAGTTGAAAGAACAGTAAAGCATGTGTTTACCATCAATCAATTGGGGATATGGAACTGTGATAAAATTGTTCCTTCTTCGACTATAAAAGCTAAAGTAAGCTTTGTAGATGCAGCAGGCAAAACATTAGGGAACACTACCCTATTCCTAGCAGATATGAGCAGAAATTCATTGAGTAAGTATTACTTAGGTGAATATGCAGAAATCAATATTGATCCTAAATCAACTAATCAGATTTGGATAATAAATGATGCTGGTAAAATCGCAGTAGCTTATCCTACTGACTTGAAAAAACTAAATTTTAAAAATGGAAAGATCAGCATTACTCTAAAGACCATCGACCAACTAGTCAAGTCTAAAAAGGATGTATATAAAATATTAAAATTGGGTACGCCCATGTAAAGTAGGTAATTAGATGTTAAGATTTAGAGGTATTTAGATGAAATATTGGTTATTAATCTTTAGCTAAATATACTATCAAACTACTTAAGATTCTAGCACCCTGTATTATAACTAACCTACAAATTGTATCCATGAAAGCCTCCGAAAGGGGGCTTTTGTTTTTTGTGGGTTTGGTTAATAGACAATATTTTATAAAACAACGTAAATTACGTTTCCCCTCGTTATGGTATATATCTCCAAAAATAAAATGAAAAAATTATTATTGTTATTGCCCATTATTTTAGTTGATTTCTCTTGTAAAAAATATTGTAGTATTTCATTTATTCCAGAAGAAGGTATAGCACCCTTCAAAGCCTTTTATAATACTGAATAGGGAGGAATAAAAGAGCAATTACTAGGTTGCATAGAAATTAATTACACTGTAAAGTAAGTAATCTTAAGTTTTGATGGCTTCCTTTGAAATTTGGACATCGTTATTTTTCTCCACCGTAGCTAAGGCTACGCTGTCAAAAAATGCCTCGCCATATTCCAAAATAATCTCATCAAAATATTAAACAACTTACTTTACAGTGTACTAAGTCCAAAAGGTCATATCTAAAGCATTACATTTGATACACCGCCAACGAACGTACTATCTCTTTTAGCCACTCTCTAAGAGCGAGCAAGAGCCGCTTACAGATTGTCGAGAGCCTGCGGCAAATATATAAAATTCAATATTGCTAATTTTTTTTGGTTTCTCTTTATTTTCTTAGCTTTATAAGAACAATACCCAATAATAACTATTCTTAAAAAAAAATTCACATAAATTAAGGG
>JBNMOV010000223.1:0-7935 GCA_051275765.1 Maribacter sp.
GTTGTATTTTACTTTTAGACTTTTGTCAGTATTTCTGACAAACTATAAGGAGAGTACAAGTAATTTTCGCAAAGAAGATCAATAGCAAAAGAATCAGCCCGAAAAACTATAGCTGGATCATAGCTTGTCGCTTTCGCTTCTATAATAATATCTCCTGTTGATCTCAAATCTCCATCGATAACATCTATAAATATCTTTGTACCAGTGCTATTATTTATTAGAAAAGCATCCTTTATTTTTTGCATGATTGGACTAAGACTCATAGGAGTCCCTTCATTTATCCTATCTACATAATATGCTTCATTGGCAAGAAATGAAACAAGTTGGTGTTCTCCCTCAAGATAGGTTAACAAGCCACTAGTGACTACCATTTTACCGCCAGGAAACGTATAAGCACTCAACGTATTTCTATCATCTAGCACTAATATTTCCCAATCAAATACATCTTTGATAATGGTTTGGTTTTGCACCATCCATAATGCCATATCTAGGTACTCATATATTTCTGGATAGTCTGCTGGTTGCAGATATGCATATTCACCAGAATTATTAGCAATAACCTGTGATAATTGATTTCCTAAATACCTTTCATTTGCAGCAGTCAAGATTGGATTATACAAATGACAATCAGTCGTACGGCAGGAGGAAATCATAATAGAACAAAGGAGTCCAACAACTCCAAAAACAAAGGTATTTTTGGAAAATCGAGTCATCGTAAGTGTCTTTTACAGCCAACGTCCCCATTTTTGCAAAAATGGGGACGTTGGCTGTAATAATAGTTATGTAGAAACCTCAGGGGAGGTCGTTTGTTACAAAATTCATATAAGCATCTTGGTTTTGGGTAATATTTTCTGAGCCACAATTTTCTACACTAGCCATTAATTCAATTTGTTCAACCCTATCATTTCGATAAGGCCCTGTTACTGAAGTTCCCGCATTAGCTAGCGTATTTGGAAGAGGTGGTTTATTTTCAAACCAAGCAAATTCTATAATATCTTCATTATCTTCCACTCTAATGATAAAGTTTTTAATACCAAAACCTCTATAGAGATAATTTTCACAAATCATCCTCAATGAGAATTCATCAGCTGACAATACTTCGAATGGTTCGTAAGTAGCTTCTTCTGTTATCGTAGCCATTTCTAAACCTTCATCAGATATGCCATTGATTACATTTAGGAAAATTTTAGAACCAGAAGAACTGTACTTCTCGCTATTTCTTAGTTTTTGCATAGCCAAACTCAAGCTACCTGAGCTATTCTGGTCAATCCGATCTGCATAGTATGCTTCATGTGCGACTAAGGCAAAAAGTTCATACTCTGAATTTATGAATCTTAAAAAACCTGTAGTTATAAATATCTTTCCACCAGGAAAAGTAAAGGCATTTTTAACATCATCATCATTGATAATTAATATTTCCCAATCATACTTACCTCTAATTTCAGTTTTCACCTCCACCATCCTCATCACCTCCTCGAGGTAATTATAAGCAGCAACATATTCATTCCTATCCAGAAGGGGAAATTCAGCAGGATTCTGTAATGCAACATCATAGAGTGCATTACCTAAATCCCTTTCATTGTTAGCAGACAGAATAGGATTGTAAATCGTATTGTCTGGAACGCAGGAATAGTTCGTCAATAAAATGACGGAACATAACGTAAATAGACTTAATAATCGTTTCGTACCTCTCATAACTATCAAAAACTTTCTTATTCTCTTTAACCATCGTTAGATTTGTGCGTTATAACAGAACAAACCTATAACTTCATCAAAACGCCAACAATTATGCCAACAGCTGGATTTTATCCCCATTCATAGTATAATCAAAATACATATGAATATCATTCCCTGTTTTAGACACTTTCCATTCAAAATCAATTTGTCAGGTGTTTACTAAAGATAAAAATAATACATATAATTTTACCATATGAGTAAGTCACTTTATAACAAAGAGAAAAAGAACGAAATATGTGTTTCGGGGGCTAAAGTTCACAATTTAAAAAATGTGAGCGTCAATATTCCTAGGAATAAATTGGTTGTTATTACTGGCATCAGTGGTAGCGGAAAATCTTCTTTGGCTTTTGATACTATTTATGCTGAAGGACAAAGAAGATACATGGAAACCTTTTCTGCTTATGCTAGGCAGTTCATGGGAGATATGGAAAGACCTGATGTAGAAAAGATAACAGGATTGAGCCCAGTCATCTCTATTGAGCAAAAAACTACTGGAAGAAATCCACGATCTACCGTTGGAACAGTGACTGAAATCTACGACTTTCTTCGTCTTCTTTTTGCAAGGGCTTCTGATGCTTATTCTTACAACACAGGTAAGAAGATGATTAAATTCACAGAGGAACAAATCGTACTTCATATATTAGAAAATTTTGCAGAAAAGAAAGCAGCTATCCTAGCTCCTTTGGTAAGAGGAAGAAAAGGTCATTACAGAGAACTCTTTGATCAATATAGAAAACAGGGTTATACCAAAATGAGAGTCGATGACGAAATTTTGGATTTAGTTCCAGCGATGCAAGTAGACAGATACAAAGTCCACAATATAGAACTCGTCATTGATCGCCTAAAAATCACTGAAGATAGAAGAGAACGAATTACGAATTCCCTTAGAACTGCACTGAAATTAGGAAAGGGATTCATCATGGTCAAAGATTTGGATGAAGACAAGGTATCTCAATATTCCAAAAACTTGATGTGTCCAGATTCTGGTATTTCTTACGAAGAACCATCGCCTAATGCTTTTTCTTTCAACTCGCCATATGGTGCTTGTTCAAGTTGCAAGGGACTAGGAGAAATAAAGGAAGTAGATGAAGAGCTTATCATTCCTGATTATGACAAAAGTATTAATGATAAAGGAATCGCTCCTCTAGGAGAAGTAAGGGACAATCATTCTTTCAAGCAACTTAGAGTCATCGCCAAAGAATTCAAATTCAGCTTTTCTACCCCTTTGAAAAACGTGCCTAAAGAAGCGATTGATATCATCTTTAATGGTGGCAGTGATAAGTTGTCTATGAAGATGAAGTTTGGCAAGGGTTCTGAACATAGTTATTATCTCGCTAATGAAGGCTTGATAAATATGATTTCAAGATGGCACAAGGATACTTCATCTGATAGCATCAGAAGATGGGCTGAAAATTATATGAAAACGAGTGGATGTACTACTTGTAATGGTGAAAGGCTGAAAAAAGAATCGCTGTACTTTAAAGTCAATGAAAAGAATATTTCTGAACTCAGTCAAATGGACATTTCAGATTTATTTGCGTGGATTTACGAAGCAGAAAATCATCTTTCTGATAGACAAAAAAGTATCGCTAAAGATATATTGAAGGAGCTTAAATTACGATTAGGGTTCTTACTTAATGTTGGTTTGGATTATCTTACATTAGATCGTCCTGCCAGAACACTTTCTGGAGGAGAAGCACAAAGAATTCGATTGGCCACGCAGATTGGTTCGCAACTGACTGGGATTACTTACATTTTGGATGAGCCTAGTATTGGTTTACATCAAAGAGATAATCAGCGACTGATAGAAGCATTGAAAAAATTAGCTACTATTGGAAATACAGTCCTCGTAGTAGAGCACGATAAGGATATTATGATGGCTTCTGATTACCTTATTGATTTAGGGCCAGGAGCAGGAAAATATGGTGGAGAATTGGTAGCAGAAGGACATCCAGATACTTTTTTAAAATTGGATACGATTACTGCTGCTTATTTGAATAATACTTCTAAAATTGAAATTCCTAAAGAGAGAAGAAAAGGAAATGGCGAATTTTTAGAATTGAAAGGTGCGGCAGGAAATAACCTCCAAAATGTGAGTGTCAAAATTCCATTAGGAACATTTACTTGTGTAACTGGTGTTTCTGGAAGTGGGAAGTCCACACTAATCAATGAAACGCTGTACCCTATTTTGCGAAAGCATTTTTATAGAAGCCGACAAAATGCACTTCCTTATAAATCCATCAAAGGATTAGATCATGTAGATAAAGTGATTGAAATAGATCAATCTCCTATAGGAAGAACACCTCGTTCTAATCCTGCGACTTACATTGGCATGTTCACTCATATTAGGAAACTATTTTCCAATATTCCAGAATCTAAAATAAGAGGTTACAAACCTGGACGTTTTTCATTCAATGTAAAAGGTGGAAGATGTGAAGTATGTCAAGGCGGAGGAAAGCGAGTAATAGAAATGAATTTCTTGCCCGATGTATATGTAAATTGCGAAACATGCTTAGGAAAAAGGTACAATCGAGAAACTTTAGAAATCATTTTCAAAGGCAAAAATGTTTATGATGTCTTGGCGATGACTGTGGAGGAATCTGTCGTATTTTTTGAGAGCATTCCTTCTATTTATAGAAAAGTAAAGACACTAAAAGACGTTGGTTTAGGCTATATCACATTAGGACAATCTGCTGTAACACTTTCTGGAGGAGAAGCACAACGAGTAAAACTCGCTGAAGAATTATCTAAAAGAGATACAGGAAAAACCATCTATATCCTAGACGAACCTACTACAGGACTTCATTTTGCTGATATCCAACAGCTACTAAAAGTACTGGAAAAATTAGTTAAAAAAGGTAATACTATTCTCGTCATAGAACATAATATGGATGTGATTAAAGTAGCAGATCATATTATTGATATGGGACCAGAAGGTGGAAAAAGAGGTGGCATAGTTGTGGCAGAAGGCACACCTGAAAAAGTGGCAAAAAGCAAAAAGAGTCATACGGGTTTTTTCTTAAAGGAGGAGTTGAAGTAGGCGACTAGTGGACTAACTCATAAATTCCGATACCCCAAGATTTGTACTTATCAGCTTCTACGTCGTTCCAAAAATACTCATTACGCTACGGCGTAACTCCGTTTTTTGTACCTAACAAAAACTAATAATTACGGCAGCTTAATACACTGTAAAGTAAGTAATCTTAAGTTTTGATGGCTTCTTTTGAAATTTGGACATCGTTATTTTTCTCCACCGTAGCTAAGGCTACGCTGTCAAAAAATGCCTCGCCATATTCCAAAATAACCTCATCAAAATATTAAACAACTTACTTTACAGTGTACTTAACATACCTTAATTTATGAGTTAGTCCACTAGTTTGTTAGGAGCTGCGCAGTTATTGTTGACTTTGTTCTAATAAAATAGGATTAAATCGTCGCTGGTTCGAGGTTGTACCTCGAACCTCTACCACAGCCAAATTTCCAACAAAACATCTTACTAAATTCCTAAACATATTTTTAATAGAATACTGAAATCTATCAGCAGTTTAAGTACAAAGTACAACCTTGAACTAGGGATGGTTTTATAATTTTATTGGAGATAGTTACTTATCTTTGCAGTATCCCTAATCTCTAAATATTCCTAAACGAACTCTAATAATGAATAAAATCCATTACACCATATTTTTCATCTATTGCATTATTCTGATTTCTTCTTGTAATACTGAAACTCCTCCCGCAGATTTCAATGAGCCACCTTGTCCAACTGGAACAGGCTTAGAAGATATACATCTGCTGCTAGGAAATCCAAGCGGTGCAGAAACCAATGGGAATATGCCAGAAAACTACTTGATAAAATTGGATGAATATGCTATTTCCTATAGTCGAAGTAGAGCTATTCCTAATTGGGTTAGTTGGTATTTGAGTGATGAATGGTACGAAGATGGCGATGGTGAAAGACAAGATGATTTCAGAGCCAATCCTTTTCTTCCTTCCAGTTGGGATACGCCTGATAGTGGCAGTTATTCTGGTTCAGGTTTTGATAGAGGGCATAACTGTCCTTCTGCGGATAGGCTTTGTTCTGATAATTATAATTCTGCTACATTTTTCATGACAAATATGATTCCTCAAGCTCCTTTTCAAAATCAGGAGGTATGGAAACATTGGGAATGTTATTTGAGATATTTAGCAGATAGAGGAAATGAGTTGTATATCGTAATGGGGAATTATGGACAAGGAGGAGATGGTTCTTTTGGTTATAAAGATGTCATTCTAGATGATGGTTTGGAAATCACTGTTCCAGCATCGATTTGGAAAGTAGCGATCGTTATTCCAAAGGGAGATGGTAATGATATTGAAGCTATAGACGCACAAACTACAATAATAGCTGTGGATATTCCTAATTCACAACAGGCTGGTAATTTTGATTTCGATGATCCTCAATTCATGACTACCGTTAATGATATCGAGGAAAAAATGGGTGTTGGTTTTGATTTATTTTCAAACTTATCTAGTAATGTACAAGATGTATTAGAAAGTGATGTGCATGTTGTTGATGCTAGTTATAATACTTGTTGGTAGATTATACTAATCCATATCTAAAATTTGTATTCTAAACATGGATTAGTATTAGATATTGAAATGCTGAGATTTCGAGATATTAAGATTAAGACTTGCAGTATCGAAAAGGACTATGCCATGTGGCATAGTCCTTTTTTTTTATTTCACCAACAACATCAACTCATGAACCGCCAATAAATTCTCCTCTTGATAATGATTATCATTCAACCTTTTAGCTAGAAGCATTTGAATTTCTTCATCTTTTTTCAAAAAGGTATTTACGATTTTAGTCACTTTGACGAAGCGTTCCATATCATGGCTAATTAAAATATTCTTAGCTCCTACTTTTTCTAAAAACGCACGAAATGCACGAGCATTATACAAAGTATATTTCGCAGGAAAACGACAAGTGAGATACATCATTACCACTCCATGATGATGATGATGATCATTCACTTTTGCATATGGATTTTTAGTCAAATACATATTCAATAATTCATTACAATAAAAAATAAAGCGATCTACCCTACCCTCGATTCCTTTATCATTATTGAATAAATCTCTCAATGCCAAACGAACGTATTCTGGTTCTATCTGCATGAGTTTTAGCATCATTTCCTTAGGATAGAAATCATTTCCTTTCCATTGTCTTCTGCTATCATTATTATTCAATGCCTTATCATACATTTCAGCGAGGTCTATTGCCTCTGTACTCCAATTCGCTTGAAAATGCTGGATAGTTTCCCATTTATATAATTCACTATCTGAATTTGGCGATTTCAAATAGGATTTATAATTTTCAATTAATGAAAGGATTATTTTAAGATTCATCCTTCATTCTTTTTTAAAAAAGCGACGAGACGTTGCTTGGCATTTTCTCTAATGTTCATATAAAATAAGCTATAATCGTAATTATGTAAATTACCTCCAGGAAGCATCATTCTCCTCAAAAAAGGACTTTCTGGCTTAGAAACATACAAAAAACCATCCTTTCTGATTTCTATCGATAGTTTTTCCATGACAGGAGGAAGGATTCCTATAGTATCCAAATTCATGAGTTCTTTCGTACCAAATGCCTTTGGATTTACTTTTTCTGGATCAGCCTGTTGTAAGATTAATCCGCCAAGGTAATTTTCATGAGGAGCGATTTTTCCTTTAGCTCTCGTCCATGTAACAGGATTCACGCCGACTACTTTCTTACTAGCACGTTTTATCCATTTTTTCTTATTAGGATAATAGATTTCTGCTTTATCAAAAAGATGTGCTGGCTTACCTGTTTCCAAATAAGTATCATAAGCGATCACGCATTGTGTATCTGTAGGAGATTCGCAAATATGGATATTCTGAAACTGTCCTGATGTGAATTTTTCTTCTGGAAATTGAAAACCAAGTGTATAAGCAGCTATCATTCTATTGACACAATCATGTTTATCAATATATTCTTCCAACAATCGTATGCCATGACAAGTACCTTGACTATGCGAAGCAATAAAGAATGGTCTTCCCTTATTTTCGTGTTCCAAAAAATATTGAAAAGCGGTCAAAACATCAGCATAAGCTAGTTCCATTGCACTCCTACCGCTTTTCGTATTTTTCATGAAAGTATAAAAAGTAGCTTGTCGATATTTAGGTGCGAATATC
>JBNMOV010000224.1:0-7925 GCA_051275765.1 Maribacter sp.
AGCACAGGAGAGGAAGATTATAAATGGACAGGTAATAAATTCTCTGATTTATTCATTGTAAATCCAAAAAGTGGAGCAGTTGAATTATTAGCAGGAATCGTGAATAGTCCTTATAATGAAGGTACAGTTGCTTTTAATGCGGATTTTTCTGAAATGATATTTTCTAGATGTGGAACAGGAAGTGATAAGGATGATTATTGCAAACTCATGAAATCTACAAGAGATGGAGATAGCTGGACGAAGCCAGAAATATTGCCATTTGTAATGGAAAAAATCAATTATGCACATCCTACTTGGTCGCCAGATGGAAAGAAATTATACTTCGTTTGTGATGATAGTGATGGCTGGGGAGGATTTGATATTTATAAGGTGACGCTGAGTCAATCTGGCTGGGGAGAACCTCAAGTACTTTCTGCCAAAATCAATACAGAAATGGATGATATGTTTCCAACATTCGATGGAGACACCTTGTATTTTGCTTCTGATGGTAAAGGTGGAATGGGAGGATTAGATATTTATAAAACCTATACTGAAAAGCCTGGTAAATGGTCTAATCCAGAAAATTTGAAAGCTCCTATTAATTCTGGAGAAGATGATTTTGGATTGATTATTACAGAAAATAGTAATGGCAATATAATCCAAAAAGGATATTTTTCTTCTTCTCGTAAGGGAGGAAAAGGAGGCGATGATATTTATGTATTTAACAAAGAGAAGCCAGAACCAGTTATCATAGAAGTTCCAGATACGATAGTCGTAGATACGCCTGTGGTTGTCGTGATAGAAAAAGATATTTTCCTTGAGGTATATGTATATGGAAAAATTTATTCCAACCCTAATGATCCTCAAAGTGCATCCACAGGAAAAACAGCTATTCCTAATGCAGGATTACAAATTACTTCTGCTCAGTCTGATAGAGTAAAAACAGACGAAAAAGGAATGTATCGTTTCAAAATTGAAAAAGAAATCGATTATCGTTTCTTTGTTTCTAGTCCTGATTATTATAATAAATCTGCTTTATTCAATACTTACAATAGAGAGGAACAAGAAGTCTATCGTTTAGACATTGTTTTGGAGAAGATATTTAGGAATGTAGAAATCAATTTAGATAATATTTATTACGATTTCAATAAATGGGATATTAGAGAAGATGCCAAACCTACTTTGAATAAATTGGCTTCTACCCTACTTCAAAATCCAGAAATCAAAATTGTTTTAGGTTCACATACCGATTGTAGAGGAAAAGTAGCTTATAACCAAAATCTTTCTCAAAAAAGAGCTCAATCAGCTGTTGATTATTTAGTGACTTTAGGTGTAGAAGGAACTCGACTTCAAGCGAGTGGATATGGCGAAAGTTCTCCTTCTGCGACTTGTTCTTGTAATAATTGTTCTGAAGAAGAGCATCAGGAAAATCGTAGGACTACGTTTAGGATATTGGAGTAATTGGCTTGTTGAGACGCGATTTATCGCGTCTGTACGGGAAATATATTTATTTATAATTCATGGAATAAAAAATAGCAGACATAAAGCTTTAGTGAAACGTATTTAATAAATTGAGCCAAAATGGGTAGTAATTTTTTCTTCTAAAGAATTCAAAAAATCGTTGCATAGCCGTAGCTACGGAACTATTTTTTGTGCTTTTTAGAAGGAAAAAGCATAATGGCTCAGGTTATTGAATACGTTTCACTAATTGGTTTTTTAGAACATCCATTGCTCTCTATGATAAAGTAGAAGGCAACGATTCCAATGAAGTAGAAATTGATTTAAAAGCATTCAATATAAAGGATATGCCTTTATTAGAAATGAATTTGAGAAATGTAAAGAGAGCATATTTAGAAACTACTTAGGTTTTCTACGCCTCATCCTTCTTCAAATACAAAAATACAGATCCACTCCTCACAATCATCAACAAAACCAAAGGCAAAACGCCTGTATGAAGCTGCTGTGGCAATGCCGTCCAACCTAATAAGACAATAATGCTCATAAAAAAGGCGATGCCATAAGCCCAAGGCATCCATTTCTTACTTCTTCTCATGACAGGAATGAAAAACAGTAAATACAAAGGATTTGCCCAAAGAATATTGAGGTTCCATTTTGTAGGACTGTGATCTGTTCCAAACCACATGAATAATAAGAATAACCCTACGAATCCTAGTAAGAAAAATAATATTCCATCTAACATTGCCATCAAGCGATTATGTTTGAATGCCAATGTAAATACGAGCATGAATAAACATAGTATTCCAAATGCTACAAATGGTCTGAATAAATGAGGTTTATTCATATAGTTTTCGCCATCTACAACTAGTTTTTTTGTTCCTAAAAGAGGTGTTTTGCTTATTGTTTTTAAACTATCATTGGATTGTCTTTTTATCAATACGCCATTCGTCAAATTATCTGACAAATAGCTAGGTAGATACATTTGATCTTGATAAGAAGCAACCTGATCCGCAGGAATTCCTACCAATAAATCCATTCCAAAATCTGTCCAAGGACGAGATGCGACATGAACGTCGAGTAACTGTCGCATAGTTAAATTTGCCTTGGTACCTGGCGTATATTCCATTTTTTCTTTTAACACCAATTCAATGATATCTCTAATCCTCGTGGCACAATTATCAAAGAAAAAATCGTAGAAATATCGTCTATTTTCTGGCAAGTAGTTATTTTCCAGATAAGCTAATACTGCTTTAGATTCTTCTGTATTGAGATCAAGTTCCTGTTCTGATATTTGTCTAGTGCCTTTTGATTTATAAGCATTGAAAACAGATTGTGTACGCTGTTTTCCTAGTTGGTATTCTAATTTTCCTCTAAGGAATTTCCAGACAAAATTAGGTTCATCGTAATCGAATATTCCATAATTATAAATAACATCAGTATTCATTGTGAAATCCTGAACTCTAACTGCACTATGTCCAAATGCAGCAGAAATATCTGGCAAAGGGGAATAAGTAAGCAAGCTAACTTTCAAAGAATCAGACTGTGCCAATGCAGAGAACGAAAGAGCAAAAAATAGTATAAATGTCGTGATGGATATTTTCAATGTATATAGTTTTTAAACAACTTCTTTATTAACCAACGAAATTAGTTCATAATCTGCTTACCATAAGACTTAAATTCGTTTTACTTTTTTATAAAACAATTATTATCTTAATTTCGGACAACGATTCCATTCAACAACTCCTAATCACTAATTTCCAATTATCTAATTTCTAATTACATGAAATCATTTTACTTTATTCCTTTTTTTGTATTCCTTAGTTCACTTTGCTTCGCACAGAGTTACACGAACATAGAAAGTGTAGAATACGATGCCAGTCAAAACAGGTTTTTGGTATCCAATGGTAGTTCTATTATCCAACGTGCCAGTGATGGCACATTAAGTTATTTTGGTTCAGGCTCTGCCAATTATGGAATGGAAGTCATGAACGGTACGCTCTTCGCCATCAGTAGTTCAAGCATCAAAGGATTCGATCTAGGCACTGAAGATGAAGTCATGAATTTGAGTATTCCTGGTGCTGGTTTCCTCAATGGCTTGACGAATGATGGCAATGGCAAACTTTGGGCGACAGATTTTGGAAATAATACGATTTACGAAATCGATGTGACAGATTTAGATAACCCTTCTTCAAGCATCGTCGTGAGTAATACAGGTTCTACGCCTAATGGAATTGTATATGATGGCACAAATGATCGCCTGATTTTCGTTTCATGGGGCGGTAGTGCAGCTATCAAGGCTGTAAGTTTAAGTGATTATGCTGTATCTACTATCACGACTACGCCTTATGGAAATATCGATGGTATAGATGAAGATAATGATGGCAATTATTATATCGCTTATTGGTCACCTTCTGGAGTGAGTAAATATCCAGCTGATTTTTCTTCGCCTACTACGATCAGTGTGCCAGGCATTAGTTCTCCTGCTGATATTTGTTATGCTAAGGAAATTGATAGTCTTGCCATTCCTAGTGGTGGAAACAATGTACTTTTTGTAGGTTTTGATACTTCGACTCCTGTAGGAGAAGTTATTGATGAGGAATATCAGTTTTCAATGGGTCCTAATCCAATGGCGACTGAAACGACGATACAGTTTCATTTAGAAGCACAAGAAAGAGTCAATTTGGGGATTTATTCTTTGGATGGAAAACTAGTTAAAAGTTTATCTGATGGAGAAATGATTCAAGGTTGGCACAAGGTAATGTTGATGGGAATTGAACTTTCAGCAGGTACTTATATTATTAATATGGAAACGAAAAAAGGACTGATTACTGAGAAATTGGTGGTGAGGTAATTTTTTGTTTTTTGTTTTGGCAGTCGAAATAAACTTGTTTTATTTCGACTGTTTTTATTTTATACCAAATTGGTATTAATTAATCATCTTATCTGAATATGTATATGATCATCATGTCTCACTGCCCTGCATCCATGATATCTCATTCTATTATCCTTAATTTTTAATCTATTTTTAAGATGAGGTTCTATGAATATTTTTTCAATTGATTTATTTTTAAGAATGGCTAATATCAATTTTTTGGTGTATTCATTTGAATATTCCAGATGACTATTTTTACTTCCTAATGTCATATATTTTGGATAATCATATTGAAAATAACCTTGTTGTTTACAAATAGCTATTTGATTGGTTTCATTAGACTTAGGTACTGCAAAAACGCCATAACCACTATTCGATTTTTTATCATTCGTTAGTTTTTCATTATCATTATAAACTAGACTAATATCTAATTTCTTTCCATCATTATGACTTAAGTGGGGTAATAATGGGAATTTATTAATAAATGGAAAATTGGCATCGAGGTATTTTATTTTAATGCCTGTTCCTTTTAGATTTTTTTCACAATTAGCCAATACATTATTCAATTCTGGTCTGACATAATTACGATTTAAAATACCTGTCAAAAACATTGTTGGTTGAATATTTTCAGTATGTTTTATTTTTTCTCTACCAAAAATTGGAGCAAGTAAATGAACAATAATAAAAGTGGATAATAAATACAAGATAAAGAAAATAATTCCCGATTTAAATCGAAATTCTTTTTTTATTTTTTTATCAATAAAAAGTGATAGTAATAAAACAACTCCTCCTACTTGTGTAAGGATAGTGAGAAAAATAAAGAGGAAAAAATAGAGTGTTTTCTTGAGCATTATACTGATATTAAATATTGTTAATCAGAAACTTATATATATTTAAATACTAAGGGATAAGTATCCAGTTATTGCTCAATCAATCCATTTGCATAGTACCAATAACTCAATAGTTCTTTTTGATATTTAACATTGAGTTCGATGAGTTTTAGCTGTGAAGATAAATATTTTTCCTGTCTTTTATTCAATAAAAAAACAGAGCTTTCACCATATTTGAATTTCTCGCTTTCGCCATCTAATAATTGTTTGTAACCAGCTATATTTTGTTCTAATAAAATGAGTTGTTCTCTTAGTGCGTCTTGTTGCTGTAAACTGGCTTCTATTTTATTGAGTAATTCATTTTTCTTATCTCGAATTTCCAATGATATCTCTTCCAATTTCAATTCACCTTTTTTAATAGCAGCTCTTTCACTTCTCAATAAAATAGGCATTGAAAAATCAAAACCCCATTTGAAATCAGCAACAGAATATCTAGGAGCGACGCCATTATCAGCTGTAGCCAAAAGTGGATTATATTTTAATTTGAGTTTTGGTTTAAGTTTTTCTCGTTTTAATTTTTGTTCAATTTCATAATAAGATTGCTTATTAATTTTTTCCAAAACCATTGGATGATTATCAATGATATTAACTATCGCATTATTAGAAACCGCCTTAAAAATAGAGGCAGTATAATCTTCTGGACGAGTTTTCGCAGCCAATGTAACTGGCATTTCTTCATACCATAAATAATTTTCAATATTTTGTCGAGCCTTTAATAATGTCATTCTATTTTTCTGAGAAAGTAGCATAACATCTTGATACATCATAAAAGCTTCGATGGTATCCATGGCTGTTTTTTCGCCATTTTCGAAGGATATTTTAGTGTTTTCAAAATAAGTATTGGCAAGTGTTATATTAGACTTTATCGCTTCTTGAGCATAGTGATATTGCTGCCATTGCAAATAAGCTAAAGATGCCTCATACAGCAATTCGTTCAAGATAATCCGGCGTTCGTTTTCTGCCATATCTTGCATAACTCTAGCTTGTTTAAACGCTGCCCTTCTCTTATTGGTCAGTAATCCTTGAAGGACATTGGCTTCTATTCCTACGTTCCAAAGTCCAAAGTTATCTGTCTTATTTTCTGGATTGAGGAAAGTACCAGATGTGTTTTCATAACCTGCTACCACGTCTATTCCTAGTCTGGTAGGAATTTGTAATTTTCCTTGAAACTGACGATAATATAATTTGCCATCAAAATTCTTTTCAGTCCAATTAGAACTCAATATAGGATCTAAATTTCCTTTGGCAGCAAGCCACTCTGTAGCAGCAATATCCCGTTTCAAATCCGCTTTGCGTGCAATAGGATGATAGCGAATAATATTGCCTAAAAATTCACTATAAGTTAAACTAGTGCTATCCTTTTGGGCATCACAAAAGTCTATATTTAATAAAAAAGTTATCAATAAAAAAGCAATTATCCTCCTCCTCATCTACATTATTGTTTGGTCAGTTCTATATTATCCAATGTTTTGCCATGAGGCTTTGGAATACCATTTTCATCTACATGAACAAAGACAATATTATCGATTTTAATGATACTCTGCTTCGAGAACAAATTCCTTACTTCACAAGAAAAACTGATCGAAGTTCTCCCTATCTTATTGAATTCCAATCCTATCTCAATTACATCTCCCTGCAAAGCAGAACTGATGAAATTAATTTCTGAAACATACTTGGTCACAACATGCCTAGACCTTATTTTGGTCATGGCATATATACCCGCTTCCTCATCGATCCAACGCAATAATGCTCCTCCAAAAAGTGTATTTCTAGCATTTAAATCGCCTGGTTTAATTAGTTTTCGTGAATAGAACTTCATATATTTATGTTTTTCGCCTATTTATTTTAACCCCTCCTAACCTCCCCAAAGTGGAGATTAGGAGGGGTTTTGCATTCAAAAGAATATACTACTTCACAGATTTCAAAGGGGCCTTACGCTTAATGTCATTTTCTCCTTCTTTATTTACTTCGTAAAAATCAGGAGGAAAACCATTGAGTTGTCGCCAAAGTTCATACCAAACCTGTACATCGTTCAATAAGATAAAAGCGTTAGCTCCAGTTCCTACCCTTAGTTTTTCAGGCCACTTTTTCCGTTCAGCATCTGGACTTACCAGTGTTCTATAATATCCTTTTTTATCAATAAAGCGATCTATTGCTACTATCTTCCCTGAAAAAACTCCAGTGGATGCTTCTGGCCAACCACTGATGACGATAGCTGGCCAACCATCAAATCGCAATCTTACCTCTTCTCCTATATCCAATAATGGTAAATCCTGTGGTCTGAGAAATATTTCTATAGCCAAATCATATTTATCTGGCATAATGGTCACTATATCCACGCCTGCTTTGATTACTTCCCCTATTCCCTTTTTCATGGTTTTGGTAATGAATCCAGATTGTGGAGCAGTAATGTGATAGAATTTCTGGCGTTCGTTATAGTTACTCAGTTTATTCTTTAATTTGGAAGTAGCTGCCACACTTTCTAGTTTAGCAGAAAGAGCAGATTGCTGCTCAGATTGTGATTTTGCCAACTTATCTGTATACTGTCGTTCTACAGCAGACAGTTCTATCGTCAAATTAATAAGTTCGTTCCTTTGATTAATTATCTTATTTTCTTGTACAGATACCTTTGCCTTCATTCCTTGCAGCTTCAGTTCCTTTTCCTGTAGCTCTGAAAGAGTTTTCAATCCTTTACCATAGAGTTCTTGTGTTCTAGAAAACTGATT
>JBNMOV010000225.1:0-7910 GCA_051275765.1 Maribacter sp.
TGTACATTAGAGTTATGGCAAAGAAATATGAAAATAAATATAAGGTAATGATAGTTGGGCTATTAAACTCAGGAATCAAACCAAAACAGATAACAGAGGATTACGGATTAGACTCGTCGTTGGAGAAGGGAATATGCAGCTAAATCCGATGATTTTTCAAAAAAGAAAGAATTATCTCCAGAAACGGAAGAACTCAAAGCCCTGAAAAAGGAATTGAGATCTGTAAAAATAGAACAGGATATATTAAAAAAGGCGGTGATCATCTTTTCCAAGAGCGACATTTAAGGGATGGCGAATAAATAAGTGTCTGGAATTGATAAGATATTTTTGTACTAGGCAAGGCGGTAAAAGTCGCGTTACGCCTTAGCGTAATAAGGTTTTTGCCAACGCAGCATAGTGCAAAAATATGAAGTCAAAACGGACAGTTATTTATTCAACATCCCTAAGGTATGAATTCATTTTGAGGAATGAAATTAATTATACAGTCGAGAAGATGTGTACATGCACGAAAGGGAGTAAGAATGCTTATTATAATTGGCTTAAAAATAAAGATATACCTAAGATTTCATCTCCAACATTGCACTTGAAAAAACAGATTAGAATAACTTTTGAAAAGAGTAAGGAAATTTATGGCAGTCATCGAATTCAGAAAAGTTTAGAACGCCAAAGTCTAAATTATTCACCCTCCTACATAGGTTTGCTTATGAAAGAGATGGGCTAAAGAGTGTATTAAGGAGGAAATTCATAAGTACAACGGACTCAAATCATTGATTTACAATAGCTAAGAATGTTTTGGATAGAAATTTCATAAGTACTGAATTAGGAAAAAAATGGGTGTCTGACATTACTTATATTCGGGTTAATGAACATTGGAATTATCTCACGACAATAATTGATCTTGCCGATAGAAAAATTGTAGGTTGGTCATTAAGTGAGGATATGACTGTGGATAATACGGTTTACCCAGCTTGGATCGATGCCCGAAAAACAAGAGCTATTAAAAAGGACTTTATTTTTCATTCAGATAGAGGTGTTCAATATACTTCTAATAAAATCACTCCTCTTTTTTCTTTTAAATCGTAATTTGATACAAAGTATGAGCAGAAAAGGGAATTATTGGGATAATGCCGTTGCAGAAAGTTTTTTCAAAACTATTAAACACGAATGGCTTTATCGATTCAAGTATAATACCTATTCTCAATTATATGAATCAATTGAAGAATATATGAATTGGTATAATATGGAAAGATTACATTCTGCTTTAGGATATCTCTCTCCTCCTCTTGAAATGGAAATCAAAATCAGAAATAATTTTAAAATCGCGGCTTGAATAAATTAGTCTCGTTTTTAGTAGGAACTCCACTTTTTATTAAAAGATAAACAAGGATATGAAAATGAACAGATGCTCAGAAATAAGATATACGACATTGCCAATAATTGGGGATTAAAGGCTACTGATGATCTTGGAATTATTCGATTAATTCTTTACTTTTCAAATCTCCTACTCAATAGCGGATGTAAAAAAACTGCAATAAGAATAATGATAACTCCTACATAAAAGTACTCCCCTACTTCCTTATTTTCTTGAAAAAGTAGAAAAGCCAATATAATTCCATAAACAGGTTCTAAATTAACAACTAAATTAGAAGCGAAAGCAGAAAGGTATTTTAAAGCCCTCAGTCCCAGCACATAAGCAAAAGTTGTGCACAATAAAGCCAGTATCAATAAATAAATAATATCCATCCAACCTACTGGTATAAATGGCGTTTCGCCCAGCCATTGTACCGATAAGGGAAAAATAATACTTAGAAATAATAATCCGCTAGAGAGTTCTATGAACGTCATAGGGATTGGATTTAAATCCTTTTCTTTATCTATTATTTTTTTATTTAAAATAGAAAAAATAGCTGCTAATAATGCAGAAATCAATCCTAAATAAACGCCAAATATCTTTTCTGAAGGAATAAAATTAACAACTAAAAACATACCTGGAATAACTAATAACCCAAGTAATACTTCATAGGTCTTATGCTTATATCCCATTAAAACAGGTTCAATTAATGAAGTAAAAAGCGAAGCTGTTGCCATACAAACTAGGCAGATAGAAACATTAGAATATTTCACACTACCAAAAAACAAAACCCAATGTAATGCTACTACTACACCTACACCCATCATCTGAAAAATCAGTGTCCATGAGTATTTAGGAATATGTTTCCAAATACTTTTAAAAAATAAAAGACTTACGCAAGTAAATAATAATCGCCACCAAACCAAAGCTATTTCCTCCAAAGAAATGACCTTACCTAAAATAGCTGTAAACCCCCAGAGAAATACTGCAATATGCAATTCTATATAAGAACGTTTGACGTCCTTAGTTACTTTATTAGCCATTTTTTCCAGCCTTTTAGTCTGTTTTCTTTATAAATAGAATAGCTGATTTTTTCAGCTCCAAAAATAGCAGGATTAATATCCCCCATTTGTGTATTAAAATCTAAAATCGATGGTTTTCCAGAATGTGTTTGGATGATCATATCTGTTAATCTCCATAAAGAGAATTTCCCTAGTTCTCCTTTATAACTAGGAATCAAACTCACTATTTTTCCATGACTATATCCAAAAAAATCAGCCGCTAATAAGTTTTTATTCTCATCTCTTATTCCTGAAATAAAACCTGTTCCTCTATGCAACAAATTATACATAATCCGTAGATAAGCATGTTTATTCGCATCTGTGGGAGAAGGGCTATTTTTGAAATAAAATTCAGCCATTTCCTCTGGTTTTACTGTAGTACCTGGCAAAAGATTTTTCTTTTCTACTACATCCAAACCTTTCTTCAATTCATCTGAATACTTATTAAAAATGCTTATATAATCATCTCTCAAAGACAGTTCGTAATCTGTCCCCAAATCAGAGGTTACATTCCTTAAAGGAAGGCTTGTCGTAAAAGGAATATTCCTAATCTGATACTCCTCTGGTATGGCATTCAAAAAAGAGGATAATCTGCTAGGAGATGAAATATAAACAGAATATAATCCAGACTTAGGCAAAAGATCTGGTGTATATAGAGATTGTACACCTCCCTTCAAATCTTTCTTAATGAGTGGCATCACTGATTCATAATCTCCTTCTACTAATCCATCCCATTCCTTAGCCACATTATCCAGATACCATGTATAACCAAACATATTACCCATGTTGGCATAATGCACACAACTATCCCATTTTATCTTTTCTATATCCTCCCGCTTAACTAATCTGACTTCCATCTATTTCCTTTTCTCAAAATTCCAACAAAGATATGCTTTGCTACACAACTTTTACCTAACAGTATTACTTTTCATTTGTTTTCAAAAAAGATTTGAATTTAGGGAGTAGGCAATAAATAAACTACTTATATTTGGTTTAGGAAATTTATTGTCAATCAAGACGAAAAACATAGGGATAACCGTAGCTATCTCGAGACTTTTCAACGCAGAGTAGCGACAAATTAACAAGTCAAGATAGGTAGGTTGTATTTTTCTTACTCCCTAAATACCTAGTGGATTAACTCATAAATTCCGATACCCCAAGATCTCTACTTATGGTTCTTTGACAAATGTCGTGGAAAGTTGCAGGTGGTCAAACACACTGCAACGGCAATTGCCTGATTTTCAAGCTCCGCCATGTGAGGTGTTTGTTCACCTCACATCTTTTTTTACGATATTTGTCAAAGAACCGTACTTATTAACTAGGATGCTCAAAAGTTCCCCGTGTTTTTGAACGATGTTGCTTTGTTCATTCTAACTCTCTTTTTAAAGATATAAAACAAAAAACAATTACACAAATACCAAAAATTAAATGTTGAAGTTCCGCCTTTCAGCCTTTAGTAGAAAAAGTGCAAAAAATCCGTTTAAAAAAATACTGTTTGAGCATAAACTGTTGTAAAACAAATATTTGCAACTATTTGACAGATGAAGCTAAAAATAACAAATGCTATTAAAGCGAGTTTATTTTGTTTAGGATTTACAAGCTTTTGGAGCGGATAAAACGCTGTACAGCGGTGATTTTTCGTTCTTTTCATCAAGGAAAAAGATAAAGAACACTTTTGCTCCCCTAAGCAAAAATGCAGGGAATTTTTGCTTAAAAAAGCATAGAATTTTGAGCGACCTACTTATTAACTTATGAGTTAGTACACTAGTGTAAAAAGTAGGTACTAACTTCACATCAAATAATTAATACAATGAAATATATCATAACCACTGCCCTTGTCATAATATTCATGTTCCCTTTGAATGTATCTGCACAGTATAAATTCGAGGAAGTCATCGAAGTTCCTCATTCCAAAGTAAAGGATCAGTGCAATACTGGTACTTGCTGGAGTTTCTCCACCGTTTCTTTTCTAGAAGCTGAGGCGACTAGATTATCAAAAAAAGAAGTCAATTTATCTGAAATGTATATCGTAAGGAATATATATAAGGACAAGGGGATGAATTACCTCCTTCGCCAAGGAAAAGCCAATTTCAGTGAAGGCGGATTGGCACATGATGTCATCAATATATTAAAAAAGGATGGAGTCGTTCCTCAAGGAAAAACAAGCATACAAGATCCTGCTTATCATGATCATTCCGAACTCGTTTCCATACTTACTGGTATGCTAGATAAATTGATAAAAGATCAAACAGTAGGTAAGAAATGGAAACAAGCCTATGATGCTATACTAGATATCTATTTTGGTATTATTCCTAAAAAATTCCAATATGAAAGCAAGGATTATAATCCACAGTCTTTTGCTAATGAAATGGGTTTGGATGCTGATAACTATATCAATCTAACCTCATTTACACACCATCCTTTTCATTCTGAGTTTGTATTGGAAATACCAGATAATTATTCTAATGGTTCTTTTATTAATCTACCTATGGATGATTTAGAAAAAGTGGTAGATAATGCACTCAAAAACGGTTATAGTCTTGCATGGGATGGAGATGTATCAGAATCCTTCTTTTCTCAAAACCAAGGCTTGGCAGTATTACCTGCTTCTAAGGATGATAATGGATTCCTCGCACCATGCAAAGAAATGAAATATAGTGTAGATAAGAGGCAGGCTCTATTCGAAAACTATACTACTACTGATGATCATCTTATGCATTTAGTAGGAATTGCAAAAGATCAAAAAGGAAATATTTATTATAAAATAAAGAACTCATGGGGAGAAGATGGTGTCTATAAAGGGTATCTCTATATGTCTAAGGCTTATTTCAAATACAAAACAGTAAGCATTACCTTACACAAAAATGCTATTCCTAAAGAGCTTCCCTTATTGAAGTAGTGCTTGATATATTAGACATTATTACGAGTATTCCCTTAAGAGAAGGGAAACGTATTTAATAAATTGAGCAGAAAGGGATAGTAATTTTTTCTTCTAAAATATGCAGAAAATCGTTGCATAGCCGTATGCTACGGAACTATTTTTTGTGTTTTTTAGAGGAGAAAAGAACAGACATAACTGCTCAGGTTATTGAATTCGTTTCACTAATCTATACTCTACACCTAAAAAATTAAGACTTATGCTTTTTAGAGCTTTAGTACTTGCTGCTGTAATAGGAATGTTATTTTTTTTATTCAAACAAGTATATTCTCAATTCAATTTCAACAAATGCGAATATTGTGATGGGAAAGGACATTGGAAAGGAACAAGAGGAGAGAAAAATCATTGCAAGATTTGTAATGGAACAGGAAAAGAGTAGCTAATACGCAATTGAATAATACCTTTCGTATATAAATGGACTCATTCGCAAAATTACTTCGTTACAAATACTCGTCGTAGCTATGGCTACGACTGTATTTTGTGCCTCGTCATCTCACTAATGAGTAAACATATTCAATACGAAATATATTATTCAATTGTGTATAAGGGATAAGTTAGGGAATAAGAAAATAATAATGTACGCATCTGACTTGTCTTTTTTCATTTTGACTTCTTTAGAAATTCTTACCGTAGCTATAGCTATGATAATAATTTCTAAATCGCCAAAAGAAAAAAATACTACGCCATCTTGCGTACATTATTAATTGCCTACTCCCTTAAGTAATCGTACATAGGGATGTTGAATAAATAACTGTCCGTTTTGGCTTCATCTTTTTGCACTATGCTGCGTTGGCAAAAACCTTATTACGCTAAGGCGTAACGCAGCTTTTACCGCCTTACCTAGCACAAAAATATCTTATCAATTCCAGACATTTATTTATTCGCCATCCCATAAGGAACACAACACTTTAAGAACTTATACCTTAACTTTAGTGGAATAAAAAATCCCTGCAATCATATGATTACAGGGATTTTTCTATTTAAACTTTTCCATCTAGTGTAAAAAACTAAAATAGTAAGTTCTTATCTTTTAGAGATTCTCTTTGTAGTCAATACTTCATTAGCATCATCCAATAATCTAATAAGATACATTCCTTTTGGAAGATCAGAGATATTGAAAGTAGAATTGCTACTTCCTACATTAAAAGTACTTACTCTCTTTCCTATCAAATTATACAATTCCATCATTTCAATACCTTCTGGATTTGAAATTTTGATATAATCAGAAGCTGGATTTGGATAAATTTTGATATTCTCTACATCTATATCTGCTGTTGAAACAGGAAATGATGTCACGTTAAAGGTTACAACATGTTCGTCAGATGTATCATCAACATCAAAAATATCTAAAACAAACGAACCTGATGTCAATGTAGTTGCTCTGAAAGTAACTTTCAATGGAGCCTCTTCTCCTGGAGCCATTACAAATATAGCTTCATCTGTAGTCGGTAAATAACATTGTTCAGTATCACAAACAAAAGTAATCCAATCACTTGGCAAATTAACAGTCCTTATCCACTTGACAGTTGCAGGTTCTGATGAAGTATTAGTGATATAAAAAGTAAACTCTGTATCGACTCCTTCTTCTAGTGCCACAGACATGCTGTTGGTAGAAACAGATAGTTGTCCATAGCTAAGCTGGATACTAAATAAAATAATTAATGTACTAAGTAGAGTTTTAAACATAGTGGATACTTTTTAATAGTGTTATCATTTCCAAACAAATATATACATTTTATATCGATTTTCCAATGGCATGACATAATAATAAGGCATAATTTTGTATTATAACGTGTTGCCTTTTACCACTTGTACAATAGAATGTACCAAAGATTCAAGACATAGCTATTATATCAACCTTCATAAACACATTTTTTCATTTCATCCTACCTCCTTTCTTAGTGAAGAAACTTCGCAAAGAATTAAGACTCTATCTAACTGGTTATCAATTTTTTAAATCAAATATATTTATAAGAGTGAAAACATATTCTTCATGCTATAATCTCAATACCCAGAAGAAGTCAGACTAATGTTATATTTTTACTTCCAGAATGCATTTCATCATGAAAATCTTTAAATAATAAACGACGAAATGTTTGCCAGATGACATAATATTTCTTAATATAACTAATGCAAACAATCTTATTTGTATAAACCGTTATTAATACCTATTATTACGTTTCAAATTGACAGGATTACGTATTCTATTTCAAAGTAAAATACATTAGAATCTTTAATATTACATTAATTTATTTAATACAAATCGTATTTAATCATGATAAAAAATTTACTACTAGCCGCTATGTTAGTTTTTATGTGTCCACTATTAGTGATGGCTCAAACTGACTATTCTAATAATTTTGAAGGTGGATTCGGTGACATTACTGTTGTAGATGTTGATGGTCAAGTACCTGCAGCAAATATAGCTAATATTACTCCTACTGGATCTTGGGCAGTTGCTGCAATTGATGGTGACGATGCAGCTGTTTCTACTTCTTGGTATGCTCCACCTGGGCAATCAGATGATTGGATGATGACACCTGCTATTACTGTTTCTGCT
>JBNMOV010000226.1:0-7871 GCA_051275765.1 Maribacter sp.
AATAAGTTTCTCGAAAACAAGGACATGTCCAGAAATCCTCTTATCCATATCATTAGATTTATTATTACTTTCTGACAAAATATTTTCAATTCCTAATGAATTTAGATAATTATCAAATATCATAATCTGATGAATTTTAGTTGTTGGATTATCTAGTTCATAACGAAAGAAAAGATCTTTCAATTTATTGCGAAGCATAGGTGAGACTTGAATTTTTTCATTTTTAAACTCAATATTGACAATAGATTCAAATTTTTTTAATGAGGTAAGTAACCCGTCTAAATTATTTATCCCTTAAATCCCTTTATTTAGAGAGATTAGGGCAAAAATAACCTATACTTTATTTTGAACGATTACTTATTATATATAAAATAATGTCCACCATAAGTCCTTCATGTAGATCTAATATATAATCATAGTCTTTTTCGCTTAAAAGTTTCCGCAATAGTTTGGCTTGAATAGTTTGAAATAATTCGAAATCTCTATTTACATTATAGTTACATTCATTACATCTATTAAAGAGGGAAATACCTACAGGATTTAGTGCATAGATATACTGAGAATTAATTGGTTTTCGGAAGCTATGAATTTTTAACAATCCGAAAATCAATTAATTCTTAGTATACATTGCAGCAATACTTGTCTTTGCATTAATTACTGGCTACCGTTTTTGGTCTGGTCAGAAAATAACTGAGGACGAAGAATGACTTTGGAACAGGTATGGCAAAGCTGTTCGTATCAACGCCTTTCCTGAATACTTATCTGAAAATTCTGCAAGGAAGTTGCTAAAAGATTTTGAATACGATTTTCAGAAAAAATTTGGTCAAATATGGGACGAGGTATTGAGAACAGGAAATTATAGCAAAGAACAAGCACTGCCGATATTCGCAATATTAGGGTATAGGAAGAGAATTGGTAGAAAACTCTTTTTTGAGAAAGATTGATATAGCTATATTTACGATGAATTAACATCAATTAGTGTTGGATAGAATTCAAGAATTGAATAAATTTTCCAACGTGAATCTTTTAAGTGAATTTACTTTTATTACCTTTGAACTTTATTATCTCAATGATGTCTATAACTACGATACTATTGATTTAGTAATCGTTTTTTTTATGTAAATTTTGATTCAATGTTGAAATATCAAGCAGACCTTCGTACTGTTTTTTTTATGATTATTACTACTGGTTTACTAGCTTTACTGTGGCTAATGGGTGCTACATTAAGCTGGTGGGTATGGATTCCTCTTTATCTTTTTCAATTATTGATGTCTGTTTCTGTATCAGTAATGACACATAATCATAAACATCTTTCGATGTGGAAGAGTAAGTTCATGAATATTATAACAGATAACTGGTTAACGATGTTTTATGGTTTTCCTGTATTTGGCTGGGAACCAACCCATATGAATAATCACCATGTGCATGTAAATACAGAAGAAGATTATACTAGAACGCATCGTTTTACAGAAAAGAATAATCTCTTTACCTTACTTACCTATCCAACGGTTAGTAGTCGTTTTCAATTGAAACATGTGATCGACTTTTTTACTAGTCGCTGGCACGTCAGTAAGCAGAAATTCTTTTTTAATACTTTGCAGATAATCTGCCTGATAACTTTTGTAGTTATTGCCTTAATACTCGATTGGCAAAAAGCACTGCTTTATGTCATTATACCTCAGCAAGTTTCTGTTTACAGTGTATTGATATTTAATTATGTGCAGCATGTCCATGCAGATGAAGAAACAAAATATAACAACTCTCGAAATATGACTGGGGTATTAATGAATTTTTTCTTAATTAATAATGGCTATCACACTGCACACCATATTTCTCCTGGAGCACATTGGAGTAAACTGAAAGAAAAACATTATAAATTGGCAGATAAAATCGATTCATCTCTTAACGAGAGTAATTTTGGTTGGTATCTTTTACGAACGTTTATCCTTTCGATTTTTATTCCTAAATACCGTTCGAAATCAATGCGTTTGGAGCGAATTTCAAAGCAACAAAGTGAGATGGTTAGCCAGCCATAGATTTTTTATGTCTGAGTGTCAATGTAGAAATGTAGCAAAACAAAAAAACGTAAGTCGGAGACTTACGTTTTTTTGGTATTAGGAGATCCGATTATTTTTATCCGTTAAAATTTCCATTATTTTATTTTGGTCAGCATTTATAAAGATATAAGTATTGGTTCCCAATTGTAGTTTTGCTCCCCATTCCCTATTTTCTCTATACATTTTTACTTCCCTAAATTCACAGACTGATGGCTCATGTTATTGAATTCGTTTCACTTAGGATCATTTGTCAGTATGATTTTCCTCAGAGGATTATACTCAAATACTATAGATCTTTATGGTATCAAAACATTCCTTAATCAATGAATTCCCTGGAGACTTAAAGACAATCCTTGAAAAGATTAAGATAGGTAAATTGCATATCGAAGTTGAACATAACAGGCTAGGAAAAAGGCTATAACTAGAATAAAAATTAAGGTTCTTTGACAAATGTAGTGGAAAGTTGCAGGTGGTCAAACACACTGCAAGGGCAATTGCCTGATTTTCAAGCTCCGCCATGTGAGCTGTTTGTTCACCTCACATCTTTTTTCACGACATTTGTCAAAGAACCAAAATTAAATTCTTCATTTCTTCTATGATTTAACGATCTGTAGTATCTGCTGTGTTTTCAGTACATGAAATGTAAGATACAAAAATCTGTATCCGTTTAACTATGGTTTTGCATACCTGGGGTTCGAATATGTCCTCTCATCTACATATCCACTGCATCGTATCGAGAGGCGGAGTCAGTTTTAAAAGCAAATGGAAGGAAGTAAAAGCGAGCAATAAATTCCTGTTTCTGGTAAAGGCGATGAGCCTAGTTTTCAGAGCTGTTTGTATGAAAAAGTTTGATGACTTTTGTACGATTTAGTAAACCAGTTCTTTACTAAATCAAAACGGCTTAACCACCCTAACATCTCCACCACCATCCAATACAGGCTCAACAGCCGCTTGAATTTCCTTTTCCAATATATTCAATAGCCTTTTTTTAGCGAAATTAGGATGCGTGACTATACCTACTTCTCTTACAGGAATAGGTTGTTCAAGATGATAGATGAATGCTGGGTTGATGAGGTTTTTGTGTCTGGCAGCTAGTTTAGGAAGTAGTGTCAGCCCTTTGTTCATATTCACGAGTTCTAGTAGAGAAAGGATAGATCCGCTATTGAACGTCAGATTATGGCTGCTTTTTCTCATTTTTCTGAGTTGGCAGATTTTTTCTATTTGATTGGTTAGACAATGGCTTTCTTCTAGTAGCCATAATCTGTTGATGTCGATGTCCTTGATTTTATATTTACTAGTGGCCTGAGGATTTTTTCTTGCGTCATATACGAGGAATTCTTCTTTGAAAAGGCTTTTTTGTTGCAATCCTTTTTCATCTATCGGAAGAGAAAGTATGCCAATATCTAATTCTCTTAGCTTGATTCGATTGACGATATCCTGTGTCGTTATTTCACTAATACTGAAATTGATATTAGGATAACTCGTGATGAGTTTATCCAAAAACAATGGCAACAAAAACGGAGCTAGGGTAGGGATGATGCCTATTTTCAATGTACCATGAAATTCTTCTTTAGTACTTTGAATCAACTCTCTTAAATTGTCATACTCATTAGAAATGACTTTGAATTGATCAATTAATACGCTTCCTTCCTTCGTCAATGCGATAGGTTTAGACTTGCGATCGAATAATTTCAAATCAAGCTGATTTTCCATTTTCATGATCATCGTACTCAATGTACTCTGCGTCACAAAACACATATCCGCTGCTTTGCTGAAACTTCCTGTATTAGCTAAAGCCAGCACATATTTTATTTGGCTAATAGATATTGATGATGTCAATAGTTATATTAATTTTATAGTTTTTGTATATGCAAAATTAAACTTACTTTTGTATAAACCAAATGATGGGGAGATAGTTATGATTATACCATGATTTTCTTTTAAAAAACGAACATTTGAGGTACTTTTGTGATCAAATTGATAAAATACAGTTAGCATATGGATAATAATAAGAATAGTTATAATATAAATGATAGTGGAGAGGGTAAATGTCCCTTTATGCATGGAGCTAGAAGAAATACTGCTGGAGGAGGCACATCAAACAGAGATTGGTGGCCAAACCAATTAAAATTGAATGTCTTGCGCCAAAATGCTGCTAAATCTAATCCTATGGATAAGGATTTTGATTACGCAGAAGCATTCAAAAGCTTAGATTTAGCTGCTATAAAGAAAGATTTAGTAGATCTAATGACAGACTCACAAGACTGGTGGCCAGCAGATTTTGGTCACTATGGTGGATTCTTTATCAGATTGGCTTGGCACAGTGCAGGTACATACCGTATCGCTGATGGTCGTGGTGGTGCAGGTTCTGGTACACATCGTTTTGCTCCATTGAATAGCTGGCCAGATAATGGTAATTTGGATAAGGCACGTTTATTATTGTGGCCTATCAAGAAGAAATATGGAAAGAAGATTTCTTGGGCGGATTTGATGATCCTCGTAGGAAATTGTGCATTAGAATCAATGGGCTTTGAAACCTTTGGTTTTGGTGGAGGACGTGAAGATGTTTGGGAACCAGAACAAGATATATACTGGGGATCTGAAACAGAATGGCTTGGAGATAAGCGTTATACAGGCGATCGTGAATTAGAGAATCCTTTAGGAGCTGTTCAGATGGGATTGATCTATGTGAATCCAGAAGGGCCTAACGGAAATCCTGATCCATTAGCATCTGCTCGTGACATCAGAGAAACATTTGCCCGTATGGCAATGAATGATGAGGAAACGGTAGCATTGATTGCAGGTGGTCATACTTTTGGTAAGACACATGGTGCTGCTGATCCAGATAAATATGTAGGAAGGGAACCTGCTGCTGCTGGTATTGAGGAGCAAAGTATGGGTTGGAAAAATACATTTGGTACAGGAAAAGGAGGTGATACAATTACGAGTGGCCTAGAAGGTATTTGGACAGCGACACCAACTAAATGGGATGATAGTTACTTCGAAACTTTATTCGGTTATGAATGGGAATTGACGAAAAGTCCAGCTGGTGCTCAACAATGGAAGCCAGTAAATGGCGGTGGAGAAGGAACTGTGCCAGATGCACATGATCCAGCTAAAAGCCACACACCTATCATGCTAACGTCAGATCTTGCACTAAGAGAAGATCCTGCTTATGCGAAGATTTCAAAAAGATTCCACGAGAATCAAGCTGAATTTGCAGATGTTTTTGCTCGTGCATGGTTTAAGTTGACACACCGTGATATGGGACCTATTGCCTGTTATTTAGGTTCAGAAGTTCCTACTGAAGAACTGATTTGGCAAGATCCTGTTCCTATAGTTGAACATACATTGATTAATACTAGAGATATCGCTACACTAAAGCGTAGAATCTTAGGTTCTAAGTTGACTGCAGCTCAATTAATTTCTACTGCTTGGTCTTCAGCGGCTACTTTCCGTGGTTCTGATAAGCGTGGTGGTGCTAATGGTGGACGTATTCGTTTAGCTCCACAAAAAGATTGGGAATCTAACAATCCTACTGAATTAGCTAAGGTAATTAAGGTATTGGAAGGTATCCAAAATAAATTCAATCGCACTAGAAAAGATGATAAGTCAGTTTCCATAGCTGATTTAATCGTACTAGGTGGATGTGCTGCTATCGAAGATGCTGCAAAGAATGCAGGTCATGATATCAAAGTACCTTTCACTCCAGGTAGAGGTGATGCTTCACAAGAGCAAACGGATGTTGAATCATTCGCTGCATTGGAGCCAATTGCTGACGGATTTACCAATTACTTGAAGGCGAATCAAACTTTAGCTGCTGAAGAATTATTGGTAGATAGAGCAAATTTGATGACACTTTCTATACCAGAAATGACGGTATTAGTAGGAGGAATGCGTGCTCTTGGTGCGAATTATGATGGTTCAAATCATGGCGTATTCACTAGTAATCCTGGAGCATTGACGAATGATTTCTTTGTGAATCTATTAGATTTAGGAACGACATGGAAAGCGACTTCTGAAAATGATAGTGTATTCGCAGGAAGTGATCGCAAAACTGGCGACCATCAATGGATGGGAACTAGAGCTGATTTAATCTTTGGTTCTAATTCTGAACTTCGTGCATTAGCTGAGGTATATGCTAGTGAAGATGCGAATGAGCAGTTTGTTCATGATTTCGTAGCTGCATGGGATAAGGTGATGAATTTGGATCGTTTTGATGTAGCTTAGTTGAAGCGTATCTGATAAGATAATTATTTTAATAAAAAAGAGGTGATCTGTTTAAGATTACCTCTTTTTTTATAGTAAATTCTTTGCTGTGTTTTTGGTTCTTTTTCTAGAGGAGAAGAACAAGAACTCATAAAAGGATACTAATACGCAATTGAATAATAACTTTCGTATATAAATGGACTCCTTTAGCTGATTACTTCTTTACAAATACTCGACACTATCAGCTTGACTAACTACTAAGGCATCGCCTGCGGTTTGTGCCTCGTCCTCAACAAAATGAGTAACATATCCAATACGAAATACATTATTCAATTGCGTATAAAGTATAATTATATCAATGATTTACACTTAATTACTTGCCATTCCCTTCAATATACCCATCCAAAATCTCCGCTATATTAGGCTTAGGAATTAATCCTTGATGGCGTTCTATCAACTTCCCTTTATTGATGACCATCATAGTAGGAATAGATTTTATTTTGAAATGCTGACTCAACATAGGATTCACTTCTGTATTGACTTTAGCGACTAATGCTCTGCCTTCATATTCTTTTGCTAATTCATCTATAACAGGTCCTAGAACCTTGCAAGGTCCACACCAATCTGCATAGAAATCCAATAAAACTGGAACTTCTGATTGCATGACGATTTCCTCGAAATTGGTGTCAGTTACTTGTGGAGTCTGGTATTTAGGTTTTCTTTTCCAAAACATGATGATCGATCTTTTTAATTAGATATTGAGATGCTAAGATATTGAGATTTTAAGATAATAATTTTAAAACCATACAAAAGTAATTGGCTCATGGATGAATTTAGTGGAGAAGTGATTTTTTACAAAAAAAGTGATTTCTCCACTAAGGGACGAGAAACAAATAAACGCTACATTCTAACTTGCCTTTTTGTTTGCTAACTTCGTTGAAAGTACTCGCTATAGCTACGGCTATGTCTGCGTTTTTTGCCTTATTAGCAAGCAAAAATCCTGCGTTATAAGTTGTATCGTTTATTTATTTCTCATCCCTAAACGCAATTCATTATTTATGAAACGATTAGTAGGAATGGGGTTTTACACAAAATTTTACCTCCACTAAATTCATCCATGAGCCAAGTAATTGATTAAAATAATCGTTTCTCTTTGGAAAAATGAAATCCACTTAAATAACTGATAACCAGGACCAATTCGCCGTTTCAGGTGTTTGTCCACCTGAAACCAAGCAGCGTACTGATGATTAATATTAAAAAATATCATAACTCTAGCAGAGAATCCTTGATTTTGGATTCATTTCTTCGCTCGATGTCAGGTGAACAAACACTTGACATGGCGAAAATTAGAACTGTAAATATTTCAAGTTATCCAATAATTAAAAGTGTATGGTTTCAAAGATAATAATTACAATTACAAATCTAGGAGTAAATTACTTGTTTTATGTTAGCGGAATTTCCTTAGTATTTGGCTATTTTTCCTTTTTTGCCCCTAAATCCCCTAAAGGGGATTTTTCGCTACTTTTTAAGCCCCCTTTAGGGGATTTAGGGATACAACCTTCTTAATTTCAGACTTAATCCTATTGCTCATCCATTCCTGTTGCT
>JBNMOV010000227.1:0-7870 GCA_051275765.1 Maribacter sp.
TCTTTTGAAATTTGGACATCGTTATTTTTCTCCACCGTAGCTAAGGCTACGCTGTCAAAAAATGCCTCGCCATATTCCAAAATAATCTCATCAAAATATTAAACAACTTACTTTACAGTGTACTAAATACACTGTAAAGTAAATTTATTTAGAAAACAAAGAATTATGATTGAAGGAATCAGCTAAAGGAGTCCATTTATATACGAAAGTTATTATTCAATTGCGTGTAATACCAATTTGAATCATAAATGTCGCATATAATTCCAAGGATTTGAGCGATTATGTCGTTAAAAATACTCGCCATAGCTATGGCTATGTCTGCGTTTTTTGCCTAGTACTCACACAAATCCTTAAGTAAATCCAATGCGACTTTATAAACTCAAATTGGTATAATACCCACAAAGAATAAACTTCAAAATGCATTTAAATTTTTACGACATTAGCCAAAGAACCATCTATAATTAATAAAAAAAGCCCATCGAATTAAAACTCGATGGGCTTTTTTATAAGTAAATAAAATAATCTACCTTCTTCTTCTATTTTTCTTCATGGCATTCATGTTAGGCATCCCTTTCATATCGCCTTTAGTCATTTTATGCATTAATTTACGCATCTGATCAAACTGGCGAATAAACTGATTGACCTCTACGATAGTATTTCCACTACCACGAGCAATTCTTCTTTTACGACTACTAATCAGTTCCTCTGGATTTTCACGTTCGTGTGGAGTCATAGAAAAGATAATTGCCTCTATTTTTTTGAAAGCATCATTATCAATATCTATATCACGAATCATTTTCCCCATCCCCGGTATCATTCCTATCAAATCCTTAATATTACCCATTTTCTTAATTTGGGCAATTTGAGAAAGGAAATCATTGAAATCAAACTTATTCTTCTTGAATTTGGAGTGAATACGTTCTGCTTCCTTTTCATCGAACTGCTGTTGAGCACGTTCTACTAAGGAAACTACATCACCCATTCCTAAGATACGAGAAGCCATACGATCTGGATGAAATTCATCCAAAGTCTCTAGCTTTTCTCCCATACTCATGAATTTGATGGGCTTACCTACCGTATATTTAACAGATAATGCAGCACCACCTCTAGTATCACCATCAAGCTTAGTCAAAACTACACCATCATAGTTGATTCTATCGTTGAATGCCTTAGCTGTATTCACAGCATCTTGTCCAGTCATCGCATCTACGACGAAAAGTGTTTCATGAGGTTGGATAGCTTCTTTTATATTAGCAATCTCTGTCATCATCACCTCATCCACAGCCAAACGACCAGCGGTATCCACAATAACCACATCATGACCAAAACGCCTAGCATGAAGAATCGCATTTTGTGCAATTTCAACAGGATTCTTGTTGTCTGGCTCCAGGTAAACTTCTACACCAGCCTGCTGTGCTACTACTTTCAATTGTTCTATCGCTGCAGGACGATATACATCACAAGCCGCCACCAAAGGTTTTTTACTTCGCTTTGTTCTTAGAAACAAAGCCAATTTACCCGTAAATGTCGTTTTACCAGAACCCTGAAGTCCTGCTATCAAAACCACACCTGGACTTCCTTTGATATTGATACCTACTTTCTGACCACCCATCAGTTCCACCAATTCGTCCATCACGATTTTCACCATGAGTTCGCCCGGCTTCACAGAAGACAGTATATTTCTTTGACCTAATGCCTGATCCTTTACCTTATCAGTAAATTCCTTAGCTATCTTATAATTCACATCTGCTGCCACCAATGCACGGCGGATTTCCTTCACAGAAGATGCTATATTGAGTTCCGTTATCTTACCTTCTCCTTTGAGGTCCTTAAACGCTAATTCTAACTTGTCACTTAAATTTTCGAACATAATCTTTCTTTTCAGTTGCCAGAGAACATATATGAGTTAACAAATGACAATAACCTTTTGTTTTGACTGAAAATTTGGGGTTTTATCTTCATAATACCGCCAAAAGTCTGCAACTTTGGTAACTGTTAACCGTTAACTGTTCGCTGAACACGCAAATATACAATTTTTCAATGGTAAGAAAATTTCAAAAATCATTAAATCTGCTTCTTTTTCAAGAAGATCGTCTACTTCTTGCTGTTAGTGGTGGTATGGACTCGGTCATGTTGTGTCATTTGTGCCATAAATTAGGACTGGATTTCGGAATTGCTCATTGTAATTTCCAATTGAGAGGAGAAGAATCTAATGGAGATGAAGCATTAGTAGCAGCATTAGCAAAGGAAATGGATGTGCCTTACTTTGTTATTCATTTTGATACTAATGCTATCCATAAGGAACAAAAAGGAAGTACTCAAATGCTGGCTAGAGATTTGAGATATGAATGGTTGGAGGGAATAAGGGCAGAAAATAATTATCAATATATAGCTACAGCACACCATCTTAATGATTCTTTAGAAACAGCAATTTATAATCTTGCGAAAGGAACAGGTATTAGAGGTCTAAAAGGTATCAGTTCTAAGAATAATAATATTGTCCGTCCTTTATTTCAGTTCACTAGGAATGAATTGGAAACATTGGTTAAAGAATGGAGTATAACCTATAGAGAAGATTCTTCTAATGCTTCTGATAAATATGCTAGGAATAAAATAAGGCATCATGTGATCCCTATTTTAAAAGAAATTAATCCTTCTGTAGAAAAAACATTTTTGCAGACATCAGAAAATTTAAAAGAAACGGAATTATTACTTGATTTTTTAATAGATCAAATAGAAGAAGATATTATTTCTGAAAGGGATAATTATATTTATATTAGTAAAAATAAATTAAATAAATATCCTGGTCAAAAAACGATTTTATTTGAAATATTAAAAGAATATCATTTTAATAATGATCAAATAGATAATTTATTAGAAATGATGGATGGTCTTTCTGGTAAACAATTATTATCTAGTACACATAAGTTGATTAATGATAGAAATGACATCATCGTCAGTAGCATAGATAATGATGCTAAAATCGATGAAATTAATATAAATTTAGAGGATAAATTTTTTGAATTAGAAAATGGTGTGAAATGGGATTTTTCCAAACATTATTTCACAGATATTTTATCTATGAGACATGATCATGATCAGATGCACTTATTCGATTATGATAAATTGAGGTTTCCGTTAAAATTAAGAAAAAGAAGAACAGGCGATTCTTTTTACCCCTTAGGAATGAAAGGTAAAAAGAAGTTGAAAAAGTATTTCATAGATAGTAAATATGATAATTTCAAAAAAGAAAATACATGGATATTAGAATCTGATGGAAATATTTGTGCCATTTTGGGAGATAGAATAGATGATAGATTTAAAATGGCAAGTACGACTAAAAGGGTGTTGTTGATGAAGAAAGTGAAAGAGTGAAAAGTACCCCAACGTAGAGCTGCGATGCATTGCGTCTCGCCAGACAAAATCACAGAAACAACAAACAATAGAAAGACATGAAGTACAAACTAACGAACAACAAATAAGTATATTTTGTGTTTTTCTAAGCAAAAGAACAAACGAATATAATTTAACGACCAACATCGAAAATCTACAAAATTTTCGATGTTGGATTAATAAGAACTACAAATCAAACCTATGCCTAAGAGCATCGTACTATTTTTAATATTATTCATCCCTACGATTATTTTAGCACAATACAATTTATCTGGAACTATCCTAGACAATACAGGAGAATCTCTAGCATTCGTGAACGTAATTATCAACGAAAATGATGGCTACGGCGTAATAGCAGATGTAGATGGACGTTTCGATATAGAAGCTGAGGAAGAAATCAATATTTTAACTTTTAGCTATGTAGGTTATGAAACGCTTCGTTATGAAGTGACAGAAAACAATAAGATAGGGGAGCGTATTAATATTATTTTAGAGGCATCTGATTTTGGATTAGGCGAAGTCGTCGTATTAGCAGGGGAAAATCCTGCACATCAAATTATTAAAAAAGCAGTAAAAAATAAAAAGAAAAATAACCACGAAAGATTGTCTTCCTATCAGTGTGAGATTTATACCAAAGTGAAACTGACCAATCATCTCACAGATTCGGTAGACTATGCTAAGGCAATGGAAGCAGAAATAGAAGAAAATAAGAAAAAAGGTAAAAAATCGGCTATCAATAATACTTTTGATACGCATCTTTTTATAGCAGAAGTCGTAACAGAACGTAAATTTCAATTCCCTGAAACAGTCAAAAATAAATTATTGCATAATCGAGTATCTGGACTGAAAAGAACGGATTTATCTACGATGAATGCCTACCAGCAATTCGGATTTTATGATGATTTTATTTTATTTTCTGGAGAAGCATATGTCAATCCCATTTCAAAAGGTAGCACAAGGTTATATTTTTTCAATGTAGAAGATACACTTTATCAAGCCAGCGATACCATTTTTATTGTTTCCTACAAACCCAAAAAAGGTAAGACATTCGAAGCCATGAAAGGAGTCGTATATATCAATACGAGTAATTATGCCATCCAAAATATACTAGCAGAACCAGCTGATGCAGATAAATTATCATGGAAATTAGAACATAAATATATCCAATTACCAGATAGTACCTGGTTTCCAGAGCAGATGAATTTCGAGCTGATTATACCTGATTTGAATGCTGATTATTCAGATGCAATACTGACACAGAAAAGTTATATTTCCAATGTCTTAGTCAATAAGGATTTTACACTAAAAGAAATGAAAGATGATTTCACTGCTTTGAAAGGAGAAATTATTTCTAGGGATGATGAAGTTTGGGCAGAGCATAGAGCAGAGCCACTTTCAGCAAAAGATCAGCTAACCTACGAATTCATAGACAGCCTTGGCGACAAAGTGAAATTGGATATTATCATGAATGGAGCACTTTCATTCGTTATAGGAAATTTAACGATAAAAGGCGTAGATTTTAAATGGAATGATTTTATCCGCTTGAATGATTTTGAAAAAGTAAGACTAGGTGCAGGCCTACAGACCAATAAACTTTTTTCGAGGTATATTTCCCTTGGCGGATATTTTGCTTATGGTTTTAAGGATAAACGGATTAAATATGGCGGTAATGTCGTTATAGATATTATTCCAGATGATATTTTGGAAATAAAATATGCTTATTCCAATGATATTGCAGAGCCAGGTACATTCAAATTTACCTTGCAGGATGATGCTTTCATAGGAAGAGGCATTTATGCAGAAATAATGGATGCAGAAGTAAAACACGGACTTTCATTACAGTCGCAATATAAATTTCTACGTTCTAATATTACTTTCGAAAAATCAGAACTCACGCCTTTATACACGTATGGATATAATAGTAGTGACATTTTTCAACCATCTACCTTTAATTTTTCAGAACTTACATTTAATCTCCGCTATGCTTTTGGAGAATCGAATAACTGGTTCATGGGTGTAAGAATTGCTACACAGACGAGATATCCTATCTTGCTATTTGGCTATACTAAAGGTTTCGATAATCTGCTAGGTGGAGATTTTAATTATCATAAAATCTCCTTAGCTATACAGCAGCGTTTTAACGCTCGTTTTCTAGGAGAAACGACTTATAGAGTAGAAGGGGGCATAATTAAAAATGATGTTCCTTATTCCAAATTATTCATTGCCAGTGGACCAGAATCCCTGTTTGCAATAGCTAGTGTTGATTATACTTTTCAGACGATGAAGCATTACGAATTCGCTTCAGATAAATTTGTTAATGTATTTTTAGAACACGATTTTGGAAATATTTTAGTACGAAAAAAATACTCTCGTCCTAGATTGGTTCTCTTACATAATATGGGCTTTGGTACATTAGAAAAACCAGAACTTCACGATGCTGTTCGTGTGGGCACACTAGAAAAAGGTTATTTTGAAAGTGGTGTAGGATTGGATAATCTTATCGTCTTACCTGTATTGCGTTCTATAAAATTAGGCATTGGTGTAAGGGCATATTATCGTTATGGTAGTTATCAATTGGATGAATTGAAGGATAATTTTGCGGTGAGGTGGAATATGAGGGTGGTGTTTTAAATAGTGAAACGAATTCAATTGAGCCATTATGCTTGTTCTTTTTCCTTCTAAAAAACACAAAAAATAGTTCCGTAGCTACGGCTATGCAACGATTTTTTGAATTCTTTAGAAGAAAAAATTACTACCCATTCTGGCTCAATTTATTAAATACGTTTCACATATCGTAAAAATGAGATATTTATATTTCAGCCATGTATTGATATAAAATATCCAGTTATACCTTAGTTGTTGGCATAACCGGATATATTGAACAAAATCTAAACGTGCTTTATTTTGCCTTAGCTGGCCCTGGTTTTATTAAAAGATTAGCAGAATTACTGATTCTTACATAACCCTCAATTCTTACTTTTCGATAACCATCCGATTCAGCATCAGCTATTCCTCGCTTAGAGGCGGTAACAAAATTATCCTTTCGGCCAGAATGATAATATAACCACAGGGGTTTATAAAGGTGTTTAGACTTTTGATTTACTGTTTTCAAAACATAACCTTGAATCCCTGCTTTTCGATAACCACCTGCTTCGGCGGCCCTTATCCCCTCTGGCGAAGCTGTTGTGAAATTATCTTTTCGATCATTATTATAATATAAATAGAGGGGCGTGGTCTTACCTTCAGAGGATGAAGGTTTAATTAATACATATCCATCTATTCTAACGAATTGGTATTTTCCACCAATGGCATTTTGTTTACCTATTACAGTCGCTGTACTAAAATTATCTGACCTCTTACCATTCCAATAATGTTCCAAAGGTTTACAGTAATCTTCCTTTGCTGCTTCGGTGAATTTGGCTTCTTTTAGCTTAAATTGTTGTTGTTGACCACCGTTACTGATAGACCATATCTTGATATTAGCACCATTGGCTTTAATTCCCGCATCCACTTCTAGATTCAAGTCTCCTAATTTTGATCGGATATAATAGTATCCACCTCCTGCATCATGCAATCGCCATTTTTGTGCATCCGTGCCATTCTTGGTATATTGCCAGACATTCGTGCCAGGATTTGCTACACCTCCTTGGACATCCAATACCAAATGGCTACCAACATTTTTAATATAGTAATAGCCACTGCCTGCGTTTACAAAACGAAATTTCTGTGCGTTACTATTATTCAATTGATATTGCTGGACATTCACCTTGGAATTCAATCCGCCGCCTTTAATATCGATAACTTTACCACTATGCTTCGCCACTAAATACCAAGGTTTATCTGTCAGACCATCAGGAACAGGTGTTTTATACAATTTATTGATGGCTGCAATATCCCCTGGACTCATACCAGTACGTTGACCAAAAGAACTACATCCAGTACTCGTTATGGTAGGCATTCCGTTTTTACTAAAAGAAAAGGGGGAATAATGCATGATGGAATTACAATCGTATGCTCCGATATCTACTCCATCCGAGACATGTTTATTAAAGTTATGCTCCTTGCCTGATTTGATATTGTCCCATAGTATTATAATATTTTCATCTCGATCGCTACGGGATTGTTCATGCCACAAACCTGCTGCATGCAGAATTTCATGGACGATACTACCATAACTGCAGTTACCTATATTAATATTCTGTTTTCCACCAGATCTGCCTACACGAGACGAACAACCATCGGCAGTAACAAATGAAACATAATCACTTTCCGAATTCCGCATGACTAATCGAAGGTTAGTTTGTTCCTCAATATGTGCGATGGCTGCTAGGATTGTATTTCTTTTCGGGTGTCCGCTTTCTATTGTATAAGGAATGATGCCATCTATCCAACGATAACTATCACCATCGATAGCTACAGCAAATTGTACGTCTCCTGAATATAGATGGCTAGGTCCCAATACAATATCTCCTTCCAT
>JBNMOV010000228.1:0-7866 GCA_051275765.1 Maribacter sp.
AATCTACAGAAGCCACCAGAGTAAAAAGTGATGGTAGTACGGAAAAAATCAGTATTGATAAAATAAAAGTAGGCTATATCCTACAAATCAATGAAGGCGATGCTTTTCCTAGTGATGGTTTAGTTTATGATGGTATAGGTTGGGCGAATGAAGCTATGCTGACAGGAGAAACTGAACTGGTCGAAAAAATTAAAGATAGTATAGTCACAGGTGCTTCTATTCTTTCATCAGGGAATCTGAAAATGAAAGTCACAGCTACAGGCAAGGATACTGTTTTGAGCAAGATAATTGACTTAGTGAAGAATGCTCAATTAGAAACACCAGATATTCAAAGATTAGCAGATCGAATCAGTGCCATTTTTGTTCCCATAGTATTGTCTATTGCTGTATTGACAGTCGTTATAGGACATTTTGTATTCGCTGTTCCATTTACGCAGGCTTTGATGAATGGCATTGCAGTACTCGTTATTTCTTGTCCTTGTGCGATGGGATTAGCTACGCCAGCTGCGATTATAGTAGGCGTAGGACGTGCTGCTAAATCTGGAATATTAATCAAAGGAAGTAGGACATTAGAAATTTTCGCAGGAGTCAAAAACATAGTATTTGATAAGACTGGAACGCTGACAGAAGGAAAATTTAGTGTGAGTGAATTTTATTTATTTGATGGTAATAAAACTACTATTCAAGCTGCTGTAAAAGGTTTGGAAGGACATTCTTCTCATCCTGTTGCACAATCCTTATCTGGTTCTTTTGCAGGAATTTCTGCGAGTCTGTTTTCTGAAATAAAGGAACAGAAAGGTGTGAAAATGTCTGGAAAAGATGAACAAGGAAATACTTGGGAAGTAGGTTCTAAAAGAATATTAACAGCAGAGCATAAAGATTTATCTCATGATATTTATATACTAAAAAATAGTGTGTTAGTTGCTGCGATAGATTTAGAAGATAAGATGAAGGCTGGGGTAGATACTGTGACGAATTATTTCAAAGAAATCGGTATTCGTTCTTACTTGTTGAGTGGCGATAAAGAAGAAAAAGTAGCTGCTGTAGCACAGGCATTACAAGTAGATACTCACTTTTCAGAACAATTACCAGAAGAAAAATATGTCATTATAGAAGATTTGAAAAGCAAGGAACTTACAGCCATGGTCGGCGATGGTATCAATGATGCTGCAGCACTCGCCAAGGCTGATGTAGGCGTGACTTTTGGTTCTGCTTCTGATGTAGCAGTAAGTTCTGCTGGAGTAGTGTTGTTGAGTGATGATCCAGAGGCTCTGGTTCAAGCACATAAGATTAGTCGCCATACGTTGTTAACGATCAAGCAAAACCTGTTTTGGGCATTTGCTTATAATTTTGTTGCCATTCCAATGGCTGCTATGGGCTTTTTGAATCCCATGTTGGGGGCATTATTTATGGCGTTTTCTGATGTGGTTGTTATAGGGAATTCGCTTCGTTTGAGAGGGAAGAAGTTGGATTAAGTAAAGATTTATCTTTTTGCAAAACATGATCTACCTAAAGGATTATATTTTGTTAGTAGTTTTGGTTCTTTTTGGTAGCAAAAAGAACCAAAACTACCCGACTATATTCAGTTTTTAACGCTCCACCAACGCTTAAAATCCTAAACAAAATAAACTCGCTTTGGAGATATTTTTTATTTTTGACTTCCTCTGCTATTTAGCTGTAATTATCTTTTTTATAGCAGTTTTGCTCAGTCAGTATTTTGTTTTAGACGGATTTTAAACATTGGTTCCGCTAAACTGCATAATGTCGAGCAAGCAAAAACCTAACCGTAAAAGAGAGGCTAAAAGTTCTGTTTTTAACTGAGGATATAATCCAATTGAATAAATTTAATTAGTTAGCAATTTCACAAAACTTGTATTACATCTTTACGTATGCACTTCCTGCTTCGCTCTACTTTTTAACAACAGACTTCCTCCCATCAATCCTGCTACTACATAAAATATAGGATGACTATTGATGATCTTAATATCAAATCCCCAATAAAAGATAGATAAGGTAATCAACACTACTCCTGTGATTCTCAACATCTTGGAAAAAGAACTAGTTTTGGTTACTGCTGGTTCTGGTTCGCCACAATGAGGGCAAGTTATGGCTCTAGGAGAAACTTTTTCTTCGCAATATCGACAATTATAATGTATCATAAATGGATTGTTTAATTACTTTAAAAAGTACTTAGTTTAATATATAAACAAAGTTAGTTTATTTTTCAAACAAATGCTACTTTCAATCCATAATTTTTTGCGAAATGCACAGATTTTAACAATGTTTCCTATCTTTCCCCAAAGAATCACAAGACATGGAACCACTTTTTACGAATGATGCCGTAGTGCTAGGTATGTTAATCGCTGTATTGGCATGGATATTTTATACTTCTGGCAAGGAAACCAAAAGCTGGCAGACTTTTTATAAATATGTCCCAGCACTTTTACTTTGTTATTTTGTGCCCGCATTATTGCATTATCCTTTAGGATTTATATCTCCACATTGGTTCACTTCCAATATTTCAGAACTCTTATTAGCCAAGGAGTTATCTCTATCTGCTTCTGAATTGAACTCAATGTCTTACGAAGCAATAGGTCGATTTTTGGAAAATAATGGCGTAGTGGAAGAAGAGTATAGTTCATATACGAAGCATTCACAGCTATATTTTGTGGCATCCAGATATCTATTGCCAGCTAGTTTGATATTATTATGTCTGAACATTGATATAAAAGGTATTATTAATCTAGGTTGGAAGGCGATTATCATGTTTTTTTCTGCTACGATAGGTATTATTATAGGTGGACCTATTGCTTTATTAATTGTATCTCAATTAGGAATCGTAGATATTCCTGCAGACCAATTATGGCGAGGATTATCGACTATCGCAGGAAGTTGGATAGGTGGTGGAGCGAATCAAGCTGCTATGAAAGAGATCTACGAAGTAAGTGATAATCTTTATGCTACCATGATAGTGGTAGATGTGATTGTTGCCAATTTCTGGATGGGGTTTTTACTATATGGAGCGAGTATTTCAGATAAGATAGATAACAAAATAGGAGCGGATAATACTGCGATAGCCAAACTCAAAGAACGAGTGTCAGAGTATAGTGCAAGCGTAGCAGAAATGCCTACGACGACTTCATTATTCGTATTGCTTGCAGTAGCATTTGGAGGCGTATCATTGGCACATTTTGGTTCAGATATTATTACACCTTGGATGAAAGGATTCAGTGAAACATTAGGGGGTTTACGTTTGAATTCCTTGATGTCAGGCTTCTTTTGGCTCATCGTAATTTCGACTACATATGGTTTTGCTCTGTCTTTTACTAAAGCTAGAAAACTGGAAGGCGTAGGAGCATCTAGAATAGGTTCTGTGTTCATTTATATCCTTGTTGCTACGATTGGTATGAAAATGAATATTAGCGAAATATGGGCAAATATGGGCTTGTTTGCGATTGGCATTATTTGGATGCTGGTTCATGTTATTATTTTATTGGCGACTGCGTATATTATTAAAGCTCCTTTCTTTTATGTAGCGGTAGGTAGTCAAGCTAATATAGGAGGTGCTGCTTCTGCTCCGATTGTAGCATCAGCATTTAGTCCATCCTTAGCTCCAGTTGGAGTATTGATGGCGGTTTTGGGTTATGCTTTGGGGACTTATGGTGCGATTATTTGTGCGATGATGATGCAGGGTGTGGCAGGGCAGTAGTAGCTTTTGTTTGGCTGTGGTAGAGGGCTTGAAAACCCCTCGTTTGAGAACATGTTTTATATCTCTAAATCTTAATATCTTAGAATCTCAATATCTAATTTATGAATCCATTTTCAGATAAAAAAGAAGGACCAGTAGAAAAAGAGTTTTCTCCTAAAAATATTATCTCTAATAGAAGGGTAGGGGATGATTTCATTTTTGAAACAGAGAACAATGTATTATTAAAAATACAGTGTATTTCTGATGAAATCATTAGGTTTAGGTATGGTACGCATGGATATTTTGAAGCAGATTTTTCTTATGCTATTGATACGGATTTTAATTCCAAATTAAATGAATGTTTATTTATTGAAAAAAAGAAAACATTTGAAATAATAACACAAGATTTAAAAATAATTATCGCTAAAGTAAATGCTCAAATAATTATTAAAAATAAAAAAGGAGAAATCATCTGCCAAGATGAAAAAGGATTCTATTGGGAGAATAATGAAGAATTTGGTGGAGATATAGTGAAGATGAGTAAGGTATCTCATGCAGAAGAATCTTACTATGGATTAGGCGATAAACCTACGGATTTAAAACTCAATAATAAATATCTAGAAAACTGGGGGACAGATACTTATGGCTATAAAGAAAACGCAGATCCTATTTATAGGAATATTCCATTTTATTATTCATTAAACGAAGGAAATAGCTACGGGATCTTCTTCGATAATTCATTTAAGACGCATTTTGATTTTGGAAAAGAGAGGCGAACTGTCACTAGTTTTTGGGCAGATGGTGGAGAAATGAATTATTATTTTATTTATGGAAATGAATTACTAGATGTCTGCCAAAAATATACATTATTAACTGGTACGCCAGAAATGCCACCACTTTGGTCATTGGGTTATCAGCAATGTAAATGGAGTTATTTTCCTGAGTCGCAAGTACGAGAAATTTGTGATAAAATAAGAGAATATAAAATCCCTTGTGATGCCATTTATTTGGATATAGATTACATGGATGGTTTTCGTTGTTTTACTTGGGATAAGGAGAAATTTCCCCAGCCTAAAAAAATGATTTCCGAATTAAAAGAACAAGGTTTTAAAACAGTCGTCATTATAGATCCTGGAATTAAGATTGACAAGGATTATAAGATATTTCAAGAAGGCATAGAAAAAGGATATTTCTGTCGCAGGCAAGATGGAAGTTATGCGATGGGAAAAGTATGGCCAGGCAATTGTTATTTCCCAGATTTTACACAGCCAGAAGTACGAGAATGGTGGGCGGGTTTATACCAAGAACTTATCGCAGAAACAGGTATTAAAGGGGTATGGAATGACATGAACGAACCTGCAATTTTTGAAGTAGAAAGCAAGACATTTCCCTTAGATGTGCGACATGATTATGATGGCAATCCTTGCAGTCATAGAAAAGCACATAATGTCTATGGAATGCAGATGGCAAGAGCGACTTACGAAGGCGTAAAACGCTTCATTGAACCAGAACGTCCATTGATTATTACTCGATCTGGTTATGCAGGATTACAGCGTTATGCTTCTGTTTGGACAGGCGATAATATTGCTTCTTGGCGACATCTTTGGCTAGCTAATGTGCAGTGTCAGCGACTCGCTATTTCTGGTGTTTCTTTTGTAGGTTCTGATGTAGGTGGATTCGTGGAGCATCCTACGCCAGAATTATTTTATAGATGGGTGCAGTTAGCTGTTTTTCATCCGTTTTTCAGGACACATTCATCAGGTGATCATGGCGATCAAGAACCTTGGTCATTTGGTGGCGAAGCATTGACTTTGGTGAGAGAGGCGATAGAGTTGCGATATCGTTTATTGCCTTATATTTATACTGCATTTTATCAGTATCATGATGAAGGAATGCCTATGCTCAGACCTTTGACATTTTTAGAACCAGAAAATGAAGAGTTGACTGATAGTACAGATGAATTTATGTTAGGAGATCATATCTTTATTTGTCCTATTTTAGAACCAAAATCAGAAGGACGACATCTTTATTTGCCTAAAGGAAATTGGTACCATTATCATACGAACAAAAAAGAAAAAGGAGGAAAAGAAATATATTCTAAAGTGAATAAAAATTATATTCCTACGTATATAAAAGCTGGGAGTATTATTCCTCATTTTCCTTTAATGCAATACGTAGGCGAGAAAAAAATTGATATAGTAGAATTAAAAATTTATTATAAAAAAGGTGAACAAAAAAGTATTTTTTATCACGATGCGGGGAATGATCAAGAATATAAAAAAGGTCATTTTAGATTAGTAGAATTTACATTAATAGGAAATGAAAATGAATTAATTATTCAACAAAAAATTGAAGGATATTATTTATCAGAATTTAATCATTATTCATTGACAATCATAGGATTACCATTTAAATTAAATGAAATAAAAATAGATAATAAAATACAAAAAATAAACCTGAATTTATTGAGAATAAATTCAGGTTTTAATGTGACGAAAATATCGTAAATGTGTTAAATATTTTATGATTTTTCTTGATGAAACGTAAAATGTTGCGTCTCTACTACTTCATATATCTTGGTAAACTATCCTTATAAAAATAATAATAAAGATTATAAGCCAACATATAATCCAATCCATTATATTCTCTTTGTACACCATAAGAATTTCCATTCACTTTTGTAGTGTGAATCCATCTATCTGAACTTTTCCAACCATCAGGAGCATTGCAGTCAGGCGTTTCAAAACATGGTCCATCTATAGGCGCAGAATTGAGTATGTCATCTAGTTCTTTTCTCTTCATCAATGAACTTAGCGGCTTATTATTAATGGCACAATAAGCAAGAGCATACATATGACGATTACTTTTTATAGTCCTTTTAGTCATTTTTTTAACATTCCAATCACCTGATATTATCGCAGCAACATATGCCATCCACAGATTGCGATCTGCTTGTACTCCATGAGCCCAATTAAACGTATTGTAAATCATTTTACCTCGTCGCTTAGAACGTCTTGTTTGATAAGATTTTTGATATTTCCCTTTAGTAAAACGTTCAGTAGCAGTAGCAAAAGGATAACAAAGAGATATGGTATTTCCTCCCCATGCATTAGGAGGAATTTCGCCATTAGGTGCTACGATTTTCCAATTATTTTTAGATAAGAATGAGGTGACACGGTGCATCTGTAGCGAGGCAATATCTGATAATATGATATCGTTATGTTTTACATCAGGTACCATTGCACAAACGAATGAAAAACCAAAGAACATATTAGTAATCTGATCCATACTAGCTACGCCTCCATCCATCACATTATCCAGTTTACAACTTCCGTGAGACATCAAGCAATTATATCCATCCTCTCTTTCTAATTTGAAATTTTTGACACCTCTACTAGCATAAATAAAATCAGCAGGAACATCATCCCTCATAAAAAAACCATCAATTTTAGGTTCTTTATCAAAGAATGTTTCAGCATTATGATCCAATCGCTCAAAAGCCTTGATAGCATAATACAGTTCTTCTGCCTCTGTTTCATATGGTTGCTTGGCATCCTTAAGGTTTCTTATCATCACTGCCAAAACAGATATATAATTCCCTAGATCTATAGTACTGTCTCCCCAAACCATTTTCCCTTTTCCTTTGCGAGAAGTACAACGATCTTCTTTGATAAACCAGTCCGTTCCACAATTTCCATGAGGAACTCTACCTGCTGCTGGAATACTTTCTCCTTTTTTATCTCCAACCCTTACAAAGCCTTCCAAAAATCTTTCCCTATAAGACCAATATTTTTCTAGATTCTCTTTAGGCGTTTGTGAAAAGCAAAAAGGGATGGCACAAAAAAGTAATAAAATTGTTATGATACGTTTTCTCATTATAAAAAGTATTAGGAATGAAAATTAAATAAATGATACAATTATAAGGCAGAATTTTTATCTGCTAATAAGGCGAAAAATGTAGTCATAGCCTTAGCTACGGCGATATTTTTCAACGAAGTTAGCAGGCAAAAAGAGAAGTTAGAATGTAGCGTTTATTTAGTTTCCATTCCTTAGTACACTGTAAAGTAAGTTGTTTAATATTTTGATGAGATTATTTTGGAATATGGCGAGGCATTTTTTTGACAGCGTAGCCTTAGCTACGGTGGAGAAAAATAACGATGTCCAAATTTCAAAAGAAG
>JBNMOV010000229.1:0-7813 GCA_051275765.1 Maribacter sp.
TTGAATATTAGGCTTCTACCTTGTATAAAATCAATTGAAAAATTAGAAGAAACTCTCCTTTTCTAATACTATCCCCGACTGGAAAAGGATCTCGTAAAGTAAAATTGTTTTAATTGAAGTGATAGAAAGTCCTGAATAGAACAGCTGTTGGACAATCATCTTTGAATTTTATGAAAATAAATACATTCTCTTGCTTGCTACTGAAGACTTGTAACAATATTAGTCCATTTTTATGAATTTTAATACTTCGATGAAATGCTTATTGGATATGGTTAGAAAATAATAGCCATTAGGCAAATGACTATAGTATTGTTATCTTGATTGTGTTTTATAGAATAGCTAACTTCCCCAAGGTTGTTTGTGATGAAAATATGGAGAATATCACTTTTTATAGAAGGGCTAAAATCAAAATTTAGAGTATTTTTAATAGGGTTTGGATAAATTTTAGTTTTTATCTCATCTTCTGCAAGACGTAGACTGGACTTTGCTAAATCATGATAATATAAATATAAATAGGCTGACCAATCAATGCTTTCACAATTACTCCTGATTTTGAATCTGTAGATTGCATCTGGTGTCAAGTTATTGATGTACACATAGTTTTGACCGATTTGGCTATTTTGAGTATGCTAAATGCTAGTTCCTACTTCATTGTATCTGACTTTGGCTCTTACTTCATCTGTATTATACCATCTGATTTTCATCCTTATATTGTCTAAGTATATAGGGGCTATTCCTATAGGAACATCACAAGTACTGCTATAAAATAAGCTAATATCACTAAAAATAAGACCACGTACCGTCTACACATTTAGCACGTAATTTATATTGATAATATTTTTTAGGTGTAAGTCCAGAAATATTTCGCTATGTAGAAGCTGTACCTCTTATTGTCCAAAAAGTTGTACCTTTTAGGTGATACCAGACTTTATATAAGGTAGAACTAGGTACTGGTTTCCAAGGAAATAGAGCATTGTTTGGACTGGTAAATTCTACAGTGATATTATTAGGAGAAGGGCAAGTAGTGCAAGTATCACAGAAAGAATTGGGTATAATACCAGAAGATGTACTACAGATTGGATTAACGAAATCAGTAATAATAATTTCTGCATTAGTGGGGAATGGCCCAGGGAAAACACATCACGAAATTTGTAATACTTTCCCTAGATAATTTTCGTTTAAAGTACATTTTCTTAATTTTCGCTTCATGCTGACCTTAGGGTCATCAAAAGCTTTTAGTTTATTGAATGCCATTTTTCTGAGGATAGAAAAATTTGCTGCAGAATTCGCTGCACGTTTAGTACCTCTATCTTCTCCCATAATAGCATCCAATACCCAATGGAGGTTATTCTCTACATGCCAATGTTTTCTTACCAGTTCGTTTGCCTTTTTCGGCATCAGTTCCTGACTCGAAATATAATATCGGGTTTCTTCTGTAACCTTATTATTAACTTTAATTTTCCTCTTACTTGTAACTTGGACAAAACATTTTATATTCTGCCATTTATCTAAAACTACTTTATAGTTTTCTTTATAAACGGTATTCAGATTGCTGAAATTCAGCACTTTGCAACTTCTTTTTTCTAAACGTCCATGGCTATCGTTTTCAGTGTCTACATGTATTTCAGTAGCTGGGCAATCATTAATTAGCCCCTTTGCTGCCACCAGTAATTTCTTCTGATTCCCTTTTAAACCTATAAGATAATCAGCTTGGGCAGATACGATCTGTTACATCACTGTAGCAATATTCAGCATCCAATGTAATAACATAACCACTCAAATCCAATAAATCCAGTATTTCACTGATAGCATTCTTTTCTACAGTCTTGCTATCCACTCGAATACTTGAAAGACAGGAGTTTAGTTCTGAACAGTAAACATTGACCATATTTACAGCCTGTTTTCCTCTTTTTTCCTTTTTTGTCTGCTGCTGTTTTATAGTAACACTGCGACTTATACGCTTACCATCAATATTGATAACCATACCATTTGACAACTCTATTCCATATTTACTAAAACCTACAAGAGCTTTTTCCAATTGTTTGGTATTCAGCATTCCTAATATACGACCTATGATATCATAGCTAGGAATACCATTCTCAAATGGTAAAAATTTTCGTAACCATGGTAATTTCGAATGGCCAAAGTCTGCAATCTCCTGATACGATTCACTCCCAGTTACTCAGGAACAGAAGGTTAGAAATAAAATTTCTGCTAATGTATACTCTATCCTCGATGGATCTCTATAATCATCACAATCATTAAACTTACATATCAGGTATCGTAAAGGTTCCATCTTTTCCAAATCACAACTTTTTATGATTCGAAGCTAATTATAATTCATTAATTATCAATACTTTTAGATGCGTTTTCCCTGCCCTCAGTGGGTGTAATGAGATACCATTGGTAATAGGTATTAGGAGAGGAAGTAGTATTGAATTCCCAAATATTGAGATAATCCAAGAGGTTGAGTGTATCTTTTTGACAAATAGAAATCGTATCAGATTATTAGGAAGAGGGGAAGGATTCGCAGTCTATTTCGTCTAGCGAACAGGTAAGTTCTCCATTATATGAAGAAGGTGCACTTACACATTTATATGCTCGTGTGATTTCCGGAAGTAGGTCCATATAAGCGAGCTGATCGTCTGTAAAATTAATTCGCCAATTATAATTGGCGTGATAATCCATTATATTGGTCCACATGATAGTGCTTCCACATAGGGTGATGCTTAGATTCTTATAAGGACTAGTTATGCTCCAACTTGGGCGACCCTAGGTGTATCTTCAAAGCCATCATCAATATTACAGAAGTACTCTGGATTTGAACTTAAAGAATCTTGTATTACAGAGGTAATATTGGTAGGCCCCCAGATATGGGAAAGACATAAATAATGACCAACTTCATGAGCTAAAGTCACCCCCAAATTAAAGCCTGATGTGGGGATAGTTATTGATCCTCTGGGAACGAACATATTGTCATCAATTCTTACCCCTCCGTCACTTTGGTATATTTTATAGGCATAACTAAGTCCGTTTCTGCTAGAACAAGTAGTGTCTGCCGCTATACTTGGGTGATTTACGCCGTATGGGCCTGTATAAATATTGAGAAATGTGCAAGGAGTGACGTATGGTGATACGAAATTATCAGCTAGTTGAGAACCTCCAGAGGGGAGATTTACGGGACTGTTTTTGATTCTTCCGAAGCAATTAGGATCTGGATTGATAAGTTGAGTACTAGCGGGAGCAACTGAATAATCGACTCTATTGATGTTGGAAGTATGTGTGGCTACTATACCCGAATTGATAAATTCATCATTTACATTATTCAAATTCGGGCGGCGACCTGCATATACTTCATTGAGTCTATCTATGGCAGATTGGATTTCTGCTATAGTGAAATTATTGTCGCCAGTATTGGTAGGATTTCCTCCATTGTGAAAGATGTGCATGTAGATTGGAATGATTTCCAAATCTGGAGGAGAAGGTGCTTCTCTATTTTGGACAGCTTGTTGAACTTGAGATTTTATGAGTTCCCATCTCTTGAATTTTTGTGGGTTTTTAAGTTTGTATTCTTCTCGGAGTTGGCTATGAATACAATGTTCGTTGTATTGACGAAGTACTTATTTTATTTGCTTTTTTTGAGCAGATAAAGAACTGAAACAAATGCAAATTAGGGCGAGTGATAGTAGATGCTTGAATTCCATAACATTGAATTTACTATAAAAGTTAAGCCACAATTTCTAGGAAGTCAATTAAAAATCTAGTTTTAACGTAATTAGATACTGTTATCTATCTAATTGAATAACAATTATTTGTACATTTTTATAAAGTATTTTATAATACAAGAGCCATGAGTTTTTATTAAAAACTCATGGCTCTATAAATATTAAAATTGATTAAAAATGTGCTTATAACTTAAAAGTATAATTAGCTTTTAATTCAATATAAAGATTTCTTACAGTATCTTCAGCTAGTTGATAATCATCGCTAAAAATAGAACGTAATCCTGTGGAAACTCGTAGTTCAGTTTCAAACTGTCTAAAGATATTGTAGTTAATGCCAGCACTAAGACCATAGTCCCACTTGCTGATGGATTCGCTCTCGTCTTGGAATTTGTTTTCTACGGTATCAAAATTATCTCCTACAATTCCCGTAGCCCAAACTTTATGACTTCCCTTGATAAGCATTGCTGCATAACCACCAGCTTGTGCAGTCCATTTGTCATTCCAGCTATACAAGAAAAGAAGAGGAACTTCAATATATTGATTATTGAAATTACCTTCTACTTCCCCATTAAAGTAAGTAGCGATTTCAGCAGTTTCAGTAGAGCCATCTTGTAAATCTATAACAAATAAATAAGTATAATCCTGGTCATAAGCAGGAGTCTTGTAAGCTGCTTTTTTTGCATTATAAGCAAGACCTGATTGTATACCTATTTTTTTATTGAAGTGGTATCTTGCGAAAATTGCTCCATGTACCCCAATTCCTAAACGTCCTTTAGCATTTCCAACAGTCATCGTAGCTTCATTAGTCTCTGGACCTACAGTAAAAGTAGAACCTTTTTCTGCTGGGGCAATAGGTGTTCCAGTAACAACACCTAATTCTGTTCCAAAAGTGAAATTAGCTAATTTAGATGTATTGTTTCCTTGGGAAAACAATGCTGTAGAGAGGATAAATGATGAGAAAAGGATAGTGTATAATATTTTCATTTTCCTATAATTATGATTAGATAATATATTGAATAATAGGGTAGTACGGTCTATTTGCTAGATAAAGATAATAAAAAAAGGACGCTAGACAAGTAAAATAAGTGTAGCATCCTTTTCTTGCAGCAGCTATTGTGCCAAATTTTACTCCTTTATGATTGTCCCAGTAGCTAATGCACTAGTAGAATTTGAATCATAAATTACATATCTGTACATTCCCGTAGACCAAAGAGCAGTATTTATACTCAATTCATTTCCTGTGAAATTACTTGTCACAATATTCTTTCCGTCATTAGAAAAAATTTGGACGATACCTTCTACATCCTTTGATAGTTCAAATCTGATATTATCAGTTGTTACTGGATTAGGAAATACATTTACACTTACTTCACTCATCATAGGCTGGCTTATGCCAGTGGTGCAATAGTATAATTCAGGATCATCTATATAAATGGTATTACCTACCTGTCCTTCAAAATTATCTCCTGCTGCTGATGAGGCAAAAACCATCGTAATGGAATCTGGTGTTTCGCCAGAGAAATAAGTGAAAGGAATATCTAGTTCTGTCCATTCACTTGTAGCATCATATACCTTGGTATATGCTTCTGCTACGTTGACTGTTTCAGAACCATTCCATCTTGTTAAATAAGTGTAGGCTTCTGCAGAATCTCCAGCTACTGGAGCGTACTTATACCATACCCTAAAATTATCAGGTGTATCTGTAAAAGGTTTTCCGAACGCTACACTTGCGAGAGGATCGGCTTGATTAGGTGTGAAACTTCCACTGAATACAGTTGCAGATGTTATTAAGGTAAACCAATTAGAGGTAACTAGTTTAGCAGAATATGTACCTGTGTGAGCATCAGTATCTTTTGTAACATTAGGATTTAATAAGATGGGTAGTAAATCGACTGTCCTATTGGCAGTATCCCAGAAGTCTCCAGCAGGATCTTCATAATTTCCTTCATCTACCCAATTTTCCAAAGATTGGTTGTCTAAGGGAATTGGTGTTTCACTATCACATTGTGCAAACATGTCGTTAGTGAATAGTGTAAATGTTAATAATGTTATTAATATTGTAAATACATTTTTCATACAATCATTTTTTAATGAGGGACAAAATTAAGTCATCATATTGAAAGATGAAGTATAAAAAAAGTTAAAATTGATATAAGAAATGTTATTCATGTGACGATGTGCTGGGTTTCCCATAATAATCTAGGATAGGTAATGGGGATTTAAAATAAAATTTACTGGATTTACCATCATTTGTGGCTTATAAATGCTAGGGTTTTATGGGTAAAGAAGTATATTGAAATCTGAATTGACAAAGGAAATATTTTTATGAAAATTCTCCATAAAGGGAATTATAGCAAAGTATAAAGAATTTAGTAAGAATGACATTAGACATTTTCACATTAAAAGCCCAGGATGCGATAAAGCAAGGGCAGGCAAAAGCTTCAGCTAATAGTCAGCAAGAGGTAATATTAGCCCATATTATAAAGGGCATAATAGAGATAGATGAACACGTTTCTGAATTTTTATTCAAGAAATGTGGAGTGGATATGAATCACCTGGTAAGTGAGATGGATAGTCTTATCCAGAAAGTACCAAAGGTATCAGGAGAAGGAACGAAGCAGTTTTTGAGCAAGGATGCGAATAAAGCAATGGCTGCGGCAAAGAAATTACTCAAGGATTGGGGAGATGAGTATATTTCTATTGATTTAGTGATATTGGGTATTTTAAAGGGCAGTAGCTCTACTACTAAGGCATTGAAAGCTCTAGGAGTAGATGTCAAGAAAATGGAAGCAGCGATAAAACAACTTCGCAAAGGAAGGAGAATTACAGATCGAGGAGCAGATAATCAGTTCAATGCATTGAAAAAATATGCAGTAAATCTTACTGAAAAAGCTGCGGAAGGAAAACTAGATCCGATTATAGGTAGGGATGAAGAAATTCGTAGAATATTACATATTCTTTCTAGAAGGAAGAAGAATAATCCATTGGTTATAGGAGAAGCAGGCGTAGGTAAAACAGCCATTGTAGAAGGAATCGCTTGGAGAATAGTAAATCAAGATGTACCTGAAAGTTTGAAGAGTAAGCAGATATATAGCTTGGATATGGCTGGTTTGATAGCTGGAGCTAAATACAAGGGAGAGTTTGAGGAAAGATTGAAAGCCGTCATTAAAGAAGTGACGGATTCTCAAGGACAGATTATCATGTTTATTGATGAAATTCATACATTGATAGGTGCTGGCGGTGGAGGCGGTGCAATGGATGCTGCCAATATATTGAAACCAGCCTTGGCTCGTGGCGAATTGAGAACAATAGGAGCGACTACGTTAGATGAATACCAGAAATATTTTGAAAAGGATAAAGCTTTGGTACGTCGTTTTCAGACGGTAACGATAGATGAGCCTAGTGTAGAAGAGACGATTTCGATACTAAGAGGACTGCAAGAAAAATATGAAGTTTATCATAAGATAGAATTGCTGGATGAAGCATTGATAGCTGCGGCAGAATTATCACATAGATATATAGCAGATAGGTTTTTGCCAGATAAGGCAATAGATTTGATTGATGAATCTGCTGCCAAATTACGTTTGGAACTGGATTCTGTGCCAGATGAGATCGATGAATTGAGTAGGAAAATCCGCCAACTTGAGATAGAACGGGAATATATTAAAAAGGAAAAGAGCCAAGTCAAGAAAATGAAATCCTTGAATGAGCAAATTTCTACCTTGCAAGAAAAACTAGATAACCTTACTGCAAAGTGGCAGAATGAAAAGGATATTGTGGATGCAATTCAGGGAGCTAAAGAGAAGATAGATAATTTTGAAATAGCAGCGGATAGGGCAGAACGAGAAAGTAATTTTGAGAAAGTAGCAGAGCTTCGCTACGGAAAAATAAAGGAACAAGAAGCTATATTGGCGAAAGCTGAAAAGGAATTACATTCTATAGCAGAACAAAACCGCTTCACTAATGATGAAGTAACAGCTAATGATATAGCAGAAGTAGTTGCTCGTTGGACAGGAATTCCTGTGGCGAAGATGCTACAAAGCGAAAAGGAAAAACTGCTGAAATTAGAAGAACAAATCGGTCAGCGA
>JBNMOV010000230.1:0-7797 GCA_051275765.1 Maribacter sp.
CCGTTACTTCCTCTATCATCGCACTTTCCATATCCACTTTATTGAGGATAGGAATAATTTCCAAATCATTTTCTATCGCTAGATATAGGTTGGAAATGGTCTGTGCTTGAATACCTTGTGAAGCATCCACCAATAATAAAGCTCCTTCACAAGCCGCAATAGAACGAGATACCTCATAAGAGAAATCTACGTGCCCAGGCGTATCGATAAGGTTATAAGTATATGTCGTGCCATCAGGATGATTATAATACAACTGTATGGCATGACTCTTAATCGTAATTCCTCTCTCACGCTCCAAATCCATATCATCCAATGTCTGAGACTTCATATTCCGCTCAGATATCGTTTGAGTATGTTCCAGTAATCTATCTGAAAGCGTACTTTTCCCATGATCTATATGGGCTATCACACAAAAATTTCTTATATTCTTCATAACGGACGCAAAGATACAACTTTGTTAGTAGGAATGATGTAAAAATAAATTTACATTTTTGACTGTTCCTTTTCTTCTTACTCTTCGTTGAAAATACTCGCCCTAGCTACAGCTAGGACTCCTTTTTCCGCCTTGATTTAAAAAAAAAAGAATCTACTCAAAAAACGTAATTTATTCTTACATCATTCCTAGGATGTTTATCCCTATGTAAACGATAGTTCGACTAGAAGGGTTTATTTTCTTTGAGGAATTCCTTATATTCATTCTATGAAACAACTTATTACATATCATATCCTATTCCTTTTATCATTTCAAATGACTATTGCTCAAAATAATTATGATTGTGATGATGAATTAGCCCTTGCTGCTTATCCTACCAAATATGAAAACCCTAAACCATTAGAAGAAAATCATGGTTTTGAAGAAGATTCATTGTACATTGTTTTCAATGATGAAAAAATAATAGAAGATGAACGGGCTTATGTTTATATTATCAATACTAAAAAACATGATGTCTTTTTTAGAGAAACCCATCCTTATTTTCCTAATACAGCTCCAATCATTCAAGAAGCATTAGATAGTAATGGAAATTGAATTCCAATAGAACATTTGAAAAAGAATACTGAATGTATATCTCCTCAAATGGAATTTCTACATCCTAATACTTATATAGGTTTTACGAAAAGGATATATAAGAATGGGGGTTTTTGTACAAAAATTAGATTCAAATTCACAGGAAGGGATGAAGTATTTTATTCTGAATCTTATGAAGGATGTGTGTATCAATGCCAGATAGATAATTCGTTTTCAAATCGTATTGATTGTTATCCTCAAAATACGATTACTTCTAATATCATGAAAATTTACAAATCAGGCATTTCTCTCGATGAAAAGATTACTCAGATAAAAGCAATTGGAGAAGAAGATAGTAAAGCGATTTATATCAAGGCACTCATTGGCTTATATCGCAAAAAGAAAGACTACGAAACTGCTTTTTCTTATACAGAGCAATTAGAAAAGATGAATACAGGATCTGGAAAGTGTTTCATGTATAAAGGGGATTTATATACAATGTCTGCAGGAGAGTGTTTTTCTGACAATAATAATATGTTAGAGTATCATGCTATTGTTATATCTGCAATAGAAGAATGGGAAAAAGCCAGACAATTCCAAGATACCAAAGAAGAATCTAAAAAAATGATAAAGAAATATAGTACTTTTCTGCTCGAGAAATCTGATCTGTTTTTTCATGGCGAAACTTACCACATCGGATGCTGGGTTAATAAAACAGTAAAGCTATGGAAAAAAGATACTTCACAATTAAATAAATACTAATCAATCCATGAATTTAAACAACCTCATTTCCAGTTCTATAGGAGGAATACATCTCTTTTTTGCCATATTAGCACTCGTTTTAGGAACGATGGTTTTATTCAAAACAAAAGGAACAGCAACTCATAAGAAAATTGGCTATTCCTATGTCGCATCGATGTTAGGTGTCAATATTACTGCATTTATGATCTATAGATTATTTGGTAGTTTTGGTGTATTTCATGGGATGGCGATATTTAGTTTATTGACTATCATGACAGGAATGCTTCCTATGATTCTCAAAAAACCCGCTTCTTATGTATCCCTACATTTCAATTTTATGTATTGGTCTGTCTTTGGATTATATGCTGCATTCATGGCAGAAACTTGCGTCAGATTTCCAGATGTCGTCATAGAAAGCGGCATTCCTAATTATGTATTTTATAACATAACTGGCGTTGCAACTGGTCTTACCATGGCAATCGGATTTTTCTTTTCCTTTAGAAAAAGAAAGGATTGGATCAAGTTTGATAAGAGTATTAAGGACGAAAATTAATCCACGCTACTACTCCACGTCGAACATTTTAAAAATGTCCGTCGTAGGGACTTCCATTTTTCATTGTACCTTTGGACAAAACACCTAATATCAATCCTTATGTCTAAAATATATTTTTGTATTAGTATCTTCATTCTTATATTTTCTTTTGCTGCTACTGCCCAAAAACAAGCAGATATTTACGTCATAGAATTAGCTGATAAGCACGATTCCAAATATAGTATTCATCAAGCTTGGGAATTCCTTTCGCCTAGAGCATTAGAACGAAGAAGGAATGCAGGCATTGCTATTACAGAAACAGATTTACCTGTCAATGAAGCCTATTTGGATAAAATAACGACTACAGGTGCTAGAATCAAATCTACCTCTAAATGGCTGAATTCTGTTTTAGTCATTGCTAACGAAAATCAAATCAAGGCGATTGAAAAACTACCTTTTGTTGTAAAAACTGAGGGCGTAGGGTTTTATCGTACACCAAAACCTACAAAAATAGCCAATCCAATTCCTAAAGAAAGTTACAAAAAAAAAGAGGATCGCTATGGGCTTGCGAGTGGCCAAATCAAAATGTTGCAAGGCCATATCGTCCATATGTTAGGTGGTGAAGGTGAAGGAAAATTAGTGGCAATATTGGACGGAGGATTTAGTAATGTGGATGTGATGCCATTTTTTGATAGCCTTAGAGTTCGTGGAAATTTATTGGAAAGCAAGGATTTTGTGGATAATGATAATTATGCTTACGAAGATATTTCTCATGGTACTCAAGTACTTTCTACGATGGGAGCTAATCTTCCAGGCATGATGGTAGGAACTGCACCAAATGCTGCATATATCTGTATTAAAACAGAAGAAATGGGAGCAGAAAACCCTGTGGAATGTGAGTATTGGATAGCAGGTTTAGAATATGCAGATAGTTTAGGTGCGGATGTAGTCAACTCTTCATTGGGTTATACTACTTTCGATTTATCTGAGTTGAGTCACATCAAAAGTAACTTAGATGGTAATACCTATCGAGCAAGTATTGCAGCGAGTATTGGTGCTAAAAAAGGTTTACTTATTTTCAATAGTGCAGGAAATGAAGGAAATGGAAAGTGGAAAAAAATAGGCGTTCCTGCGGATGCTCATGACATCATATCAGTAGGAGCAGTAGATGTAAGGGAGAAAAAAGCAAGGTTCAGTTCCTTTGGACCTACTGCTGATGGAAGAATAAAGCCAGATCTAGCAGCGATGGGTAAAAGAACTGCTGTAGCAAGTGGCAGATCTTACAATGTAGGGACTTCTAATGGCACCTCGTTTTCATCGCCTGTTTTGGCAGGAGTATCCACTTCGCTTTGGTCAGCTTTTCCAGATCGTTCTTGGAATGAAATCAAGGAAGCGATAACCATGAGTGGTAATAATTATCATCAGCCAGATAGCTTATTAGGTTATGGTGTTCCAGATTTCACTAAAGCTTATGCTCAATTAACGGGCATCCCTGTTGAATATCATCGTTTTGATAAAGGAACTAGACTATTTAAAGATAGTCGTAATTCTTACCATATTATTTATAGAAAAGGACTGGTTACTTCCCAATATGAACTTCTAAATTCATTAGGAAAAACCGTGCTACAAGGAGAACAGGAACAAAATAAGGAGCTAGGTCTGTTACATATCCAATTGGATGATACTATTCCTTATGGTGTTTATCAATTGGTGATTACTTCTGGAGAAAGAAAATATTATGTGCATATTGTTCATTTAGGAGAAGGACTTCCTGTTCATACTCCGTAGTTAAGTACTATCATATTTTCAAGTTACAGTTATGTAAATGTTTTTGCCTTGATGTAAGAAATAATAACCTCGCCATTTTGCGTACTTTATTAATTGCATACTCCCTAAGTACACTGTAAATTAACTATATTGGCAAAAACATTTTTGTATTAGAAGTGTTATATCATTTGAAACAAAATATCTTTTCTGAATTCAGTAACTACATATCAATTTTTCATCACTAGTCTTATCTACCTATTACTGATTAGTCAGATATGGGCAAATGTTCTTCCTTGTCTCAGTTTCATTTCTGAAATGAAAACAGATTCAATAGAATTGCTTAGTTTTGAAGATAGTGAGAAGGAAGAGAAAACAGAGAAGGAAGAGAAAGAGGAGAAGGAAGAAAGAGAGGAAAAAGAAGAAAAAATTCATACGGAGTTGCTTTCTTTTGCTAGTAGAAAATCATTACTAAAATCACGAACTATTCAAACAACCAAATCTTTCTTTATTCATCATCTAGAAATAACAACTCCACCTCCTCAACAGGTATTTTTATTTTCTTGAATGTAACACACATTCTAATTATTATTAGCAAGGTTTAGACCTTAAATCATATTTCTATTCTAATAAGTTTGGCTGAATTCAGCGAATATATTTCCCAAAAAGTATATTCGCAACACACATTATTACGATTATGAATTGCCAGATATTTTAACAAGAAGATACAATGAATTCAAAAAAAGATACTAAAAAAACAGGAAAATTCGGGTTTAACTTAAAGCATTTAAAAGGAGATTTATTTGGAGGACTAACTGCGGGAATCGTGGCTTTACCTTTAGCTCTTGCTTTTGGAGTAAGCTCAGGATTAGGACCAAGTGCAGGGTTATATGGAGCTATTTTTATTAGTTTTTTCGCCGCTCTTTTTGGTGGTACTAGCACACAAATTTCTGGACCTACAGCACCTATGACGGCTGTAAGTATGATCGTAATTGCAGGTATCGTAGCATCATTCGATGGCGATGTCGAAAAAGCACTTCCAGCAATATTAACTGTATTTTTACTCGCAGGTCTGATGCAAATCGGATTAGGATTTATTGGTTTAGGACAATATATCAGATACATCCCCTACCCTGTTGTTTCTGGTTTCATGACAGCCATTGGAATTATTATTCTAGTCACTCAAATATTGCCATCCGTAGGTTATTATCCTAAAGAAGATGTAGTATTTGTGGAGCAGTTCAAAGCAGCAGCTGAAGAAATTATTCTTGAAAACATCCTTAAAGGTGAAGCAGAAAAAGGAATCTTTGTATTAGAAAATTTCAAAGAAACCATCATTCGAGCAGAATCCATTACTCCCAACCAAATCCTCAAAGAATCCCAAACATTAGCAGGAAAAGAAGCTGCTGGAGTTCTTGGTTCATTAAGAGTATTACCAAAAGCATTGAGTCAAATTGACTGGTTAGAATTCCTATTAGCGTTAGGGACTATCTTTATTATTTATGGTTTTAAACGGATTACGACTGCAGTCCCCAGTACATTAGTGGCACTTTTGGTCATGTCTGGTATTGCCGTAGGATTCGGGCTGGATTACCGAAGTATAGAAACGATTCCTAGTGGTATTCCTATTCCTAAAATGGAAATATTTACACAGTTTACCTTTGAAAATCTCTCTCCATATATTTTTACCGCATTGACATTGGCATTATTAGGAGCAATTGACTCTTTGTTAACTTCCGTAGTAGCGGATAATATGACCAAAACTAAACACGAACCCAACAGGGAACTTATAGGGCAAGGGATAGGTAATTCCATTGCTGCGATTTTCGGAGGTATTCCAGGTGCAGGTGCGACGATCAGAACGGTAGTCAACATCAACGCTGGTGGAAAAACAAAGCTTTCAGGAATGGTAGCAGGTATTTTGTTACTCATCATTTTATTAGCATTAGGACCTATTGCATCGCAGATTCCAGCAGCTGTATTATCTGGAATTTTAATTACTGTTGGTATTGGTGTGATGGATTACAAAGGGTTGAAAGCGATTCCTAATCTACCTAGAGATATGAAAATCGGTCCATTCAAGGTTAGTTCGGAAGTAATCATCATGTTGGTCGTTTTGGTGCTATCTTCTATTTGGAATTTGGTTTATGCCGTGGGAATTGGTTTAGTGATCGCTTCGTTGATGTTCATGAAAAAGATCGGAGATTTAACAGCAAAGAGATCAGATATCAAACCTTTGGAAGAAGAATCTTGGGATGATGAAATTGACTTCCCTCAAAATTTAAAGGAAGAAGTATTTATCAAGCACATCAAAGGTCCATTGTTTTTTGGTTCTACTAGTAATTTCCAACAATTGATACAACAGATACCAGATACTGCATCTGTTATCATTATCAGAATGGGCAGAATGCCTTATATGGATCAGTCAGGACTTTATGCGATGGAAGATATATTGATTGACTTGGTGAATCGTGGTAAAAAAGTATTGTTTGTTCATCCTTTAGAACAACCTAAATATATGATGGAACGAATTGATATTATACCTGATTTGATTTCAAAAGAGCAAATTTTTAATGATTTTAATGATTGCCTTATTTGGATAAAGGAAAACATAAAAGATACTCATCCAGCTAAGTAGATAGTTAAATACTTTAAAAATGAATTATCCCGAATACTCAGTTTGAGTATTCGGGATTCTTTTATGTTTCCAATACCTTATTTCTAAAAAATGTAGCTTTCGATGAGACAAAAAATACTGTTCTTTCATCTAGTAAATATCAGTAAAATGGCTATCCCCTATCACTTATTTTCTTATCTAATTTTTTTATAGCATCATATCCAATCAAAAGGAAAACCCAATCTTGTACCTTTTTCGCCAGCAATACCTTGTATACTTTTTCCTTTTCGTAAAAGAAAAATAGTCTTGGATTTTTCTGCATCGATTCCTACTCCTGTATCCTTGATAGAAATATCAACTCCTACGTCTGAAGGTTTTGAAGTGATCGTAATATATCCATTTTCTGGCGTGAACTTAATGGTGTTATCCACTAGATTCCTGACAATAGCCAACAGTGCATTTCTATCAGCCATTATCATGGTATCATCTGCAATTTCAGATACTAAATGAATACTTTTATCCTCAGCTAATCTACCTAAAGTCATGAATACTTCGTCTACAATTCCAGTTAATTGTATTTCTCTTAGCTGATGCGGCAGAACGTTTTTTTGAGTCAATACCCAATTCAATAAATTGTCTATCAGATTATTTAATCCTAGTGCATCCCGTCCTAAATTAGCTTGATAAGCAGCATCTATAATTCATTTTTATGGTTCTTTGACAAATGTCGTGGAAAGTTGCAGGTAGTCAAACACACTGCAAGGGCAATTGCCTGATTTTCAAGCTCCGCCATGTGAGGTGTTTGTTCACCTCACATCTTTTTTCACGACATTTGTCAAAGAACCATATTTATTTTTCGAATTGATATTCTGCTCTAAGACGAGCATAGGATTGGACTTATTCTTTATTAAATAAAGTATCCTTAATAATCATATTTTCTTCCAATGCTTGAAGTACAGCATCACTATTGCCTAATCCTTTTGAGATAGATAGATAGATAGATAGATAGATTCACAGGCATCCCGAAATTCATTCTTTAGGTTATTCTCTTTTGTGTAAGAATAAGCCTTTTGACAATTATCCAAAGCTGCTTTATATAATTGATAAAATATTTTGAGCTAAGCGAGGCAGTAAAAA